>CAZWAU010000116.1:0-7024 GCA_964631995.1 uncultured Nitrososphaerota archaeon | reverse complement strand
GCCAAAGGAGGTTTGAGGTCGCTGGGAGCTTTCCTAGGCGATTAATTGCCACTTTCAAGAAGTTAGCTGGTTGGTTTATCAGGTCAAGGCGTTAGACTTTCGGCTCGCCATCTCAGCTGCAGCCTTGACAGCTTTCTTCATGCTTCTTGGGTCTGCAACCCCTTTCCAAGCGATGTCGTATGCCGTCCCGTGATCAACCGAGGTTCTCACCACTGGCAGGCCTATCGTTATGTTGATCCCCTCCTCGAGGCCGAGCATCTTTACTGCGATATGCCCCTGGTCATGGAACATTGCTACTACCACATCGAATTCGCCTCTGCTTGCCCTCAAGAAGATCGTGTCAGCCGGATATGGACCCGAGGCGTCGATTCCCCTATTCCTTGCTTCCATGACCGCAGGCGATATCTCCTGGATCTCTTCCTTACCGAAAAGGCCTCCTTCACCCGCATGTGGATTTATGCCCGCTACAGCAATCTTGGGAGACCTAAAGCCGAGGCGCTTCATCGATTCATTGGTGATGAGAATCGTCCTCAGAACATTTGGCATCGTGACCCTTCTGTAAGCCTCTAAAAGAGGCACGTGAGTTGAAACATGTACGACCCTCAAAGGTCCAGATACAAGCATCATCGCACAATCCTCGCACTTCGTAAAGCTTGCTAACATCTCCGTGTGCCCTGGGTAGCTGTATCCCGCTCTGTTCACAGCTTCCTTGCTTATGGGCGCTGTAGCTATGGCATCGATCTTGCCTGACAATGCAAGCTGTACCGCTTTTTCGATATACTCGACAGAAGCCTTTCCGGCTGCAGCACTTATCTTTCCCTTCACAAAATCTCCTATATCGAGGTTATCTAGGTCCAGCACATCAACTGTTCCGAATTTGAAGAGAGCCTCATCTGGGTCCTTGATAACATTCACTTTGAGATCGATCCCAAAAATCGAGATCGCTTCTCCCATCACATCCTCGTCCCCAATGACGAGAGGAGAACATGCTTCATACAAATCCCTGTCAGAGAGACACTTTACAATTACCTCTGGACCCACGCCTGAAGCGTCACCCATTGTGATTCCTACCACAGGCTTGCCGCTCATCTTCTCCTCATCTTCAGGAAGTCGACCGCTTTAACCAAGGCTTTTTCTTCCCCGAATCCACCAGCCTTGGTTACGATTCTCATTCCCTTGAGTTTCCCGTTGAGCATTCTTGCACAAGCGATTCCCAGGTCTGCCTCGTCCTCGATCTCCATTGCATTCGTTCCCATGGCCCTGCAAGCTTGAGATGCGGTCTCGCCACCCACTACCACAAGATTCCCGAACCTTTCCTTGGAGGTAATTTTTCTAACAACTCTTCGGAAAGATGAAAGTGCCCTGTCTTTTTTTGATTTGTAAAAACCTTCGCCATTCCACAAGCACAATACAGCATCCTGCCCTCCCTTAACTGCTTCCAAAACCTTGTCCAACTCCTTTAAGCTATGATTTAACTTTTTGACGAAAAACTTTGGATCGAATTTGACAACGAATGGGTCAAGAGTTTTCTCCATCTTCATGATCTGCGCCTTTGTAACGGGGTTCAAGCTGCCTGAAAGTACTACCGTTGGCTGAGGCCTATCGCAGAGCCCAAACGCCAAAGGCAATTCTGCAGCCAATCCAGAAGAGCCACAAGATAGCCTCGAAAGTCCAGTCTTAGCGATCGATTCGGCGATCCTTCCGAGATCCTTCCTCGTTACAGCATCCAAAATGATTATGTTTACGCCCCTTCTCTTGAGGGTCTCGATCTCTCGAACCAAATTTCCCCTTACGGTAGGAAGTGTTATCAGCCCAACTTTCTTTCTTGTCTGTCCTTCGATCAAAGCTGGAATATTTGGTTCGGAAATTGGATTGATTGGATCTCTCTTAAAATTCGTCTGATCCAGTGGTTTCACATCCACAAGAAGGTTTCCATTCATGACCACTCTTCCTTGCTCTGGCAGCGCTGGCACAATGACTGTAGTTCTTATTTGCAGCTCGTCCATCACAGCTTCAATTTCGGCCCCTATGTTTCCTCTCAGGGTCGAGTCAACCTTCTTGTAGAAGAACTTCGCACCATGTTTTTTAAGGCGAGCAGCAGCTTTCGCCGCCTTATCGCGCGCTTCTCTGGGACTCGATAACCTGCTTGATGTGCACACGGCGATGGCATCGAATCTCCTTGCATGCTCTGCAATGTTTAGGGGAGAGGTCACAACTACAGTTTTCAGGCCTTTCTTCCAGAATTCCAGCCCTGTGTCAAGCGCGCCTGTAAGGTCGTCAGCGATTATTCCGAACTTCATTTTGACCTGATACATGTCGGTAAGCGATATAATGGTTCTGCCAATTTAGGAAGGGTAATTAATCCGTCAGGTCTCTCTATAGGCTATGAGCCTTGAGGAATACAGGGGAAAGAGGAACTTCACGAAGACCATCGAGCCTCCTGGAGGGAAGGTTGGCGGGGAAAGGATATTCGTAGTGCAAGAACACCATGCTACTCACCTTCATTGGGACTTCAGGCTGGCGATAGATGGGGTCTTAAAGAGCTGGGCTGTTCCAAAGGAACCCCCAACGGTTCCAGGTGTTAAGAGGTTGGCTGTGCAGGTCGAGGACCATCCTCTTGACTATGCCGATTTTGAGGGGGAGATACCGGAGGGCGAGTATGGCGCAGGTAGTGTCAAAATCTGGGACAGAGGAACTTATGAGATGAGAGAAAGGACGAGTGAAAAGCTCCTTTTCTCATTGCACGGGAAGAAGATGAAAGGGGAGTACTACCTAGTAAAGTTCAAGAAAGCTGGGGAGAAGAACTGGCTGTTCTTTATGAAGAAGGGCAATGCCAAGCAGTAGGTAAAGCGAACTAAAAAATCTCGGTCTTGCGCTTGATACTTGGATCGGTAAACAGGTCCTTTTCATCTATACTCCTTGTAGAGAATTCCGATACTATCGCGCCTTTCCTTCCAGATTGGAACCAGTGCAATGTATGGGGTTTAAGCGTGTACTGCTCCCCAGGCCTTAGCCTAATCTCGTGCCAGACGGTGTAGAAACTCTCTCTTCCAGGAGGTGGTTTGCACCTCGGTCTTGTGGTTTTCTTTCCTGGTACATAGAGGTAGACTGTTCCGAAACGGCACCGGAATGTCTCCTCTTTTCCCGGATCCCTGCCCACCTTCGGATGCATGTGCTCTGGACATGTCTGGTTGGGAAATAGCACAAGTTCCTTCGCGCAAACCCTCTGCGTATTAACATAAGTAAGAAGCTGGAGGCCCGTGTGCCTTAGGTCGCCCAAACCGAAATCTGCCACTTCTATGTTTTCCTTCTCCTTCTTGGTCAAGACGATACCTGCTCTCTTTAAGAACCTTAGTGCTTCCCTCTGGGCAGCCCTGTATTCTCTCTTGCTGATCATGGTCTTAGTGATTCGAGCCTTGGACCGAATTTATAAGGACTTGTCCTGAAATGGGCAGAGAAGATAATAAGGGAGAAAGTGGTAGCAAAGGCGCGAGGAAGGATCGATTGAGGCGGTGGCCATTCTATCTGAAGATCGAAGGGAATTATATTTCATGTACTCTGCGTGAACCGGACTCATCAAACAAAGCTTGCATCTTGTTCCTCCATGGATGGGGTGGAGAAAGGGAGATAATTGGGTGGCTTCTCGATTACCTCTGCACCAGGGGCTACCACGTGCTAAATTTCACACAACGCGGTTTTTTCGATTCAGGAGGAGAGAGGAAGCTTTCCAAGTGGTTGCCAGACGCCAGCGAGGTCGTTGATTATATTGTAAAGGCCAAACTTGAGCCATGGGTTTGTGGTCTGAGCACAGGGGGAAGCCTGGCGATCGCTCTTACAGCTGCAAAAAGCGATGTGAGGGGCTGCATAGCTCTAGCGCCATTCGCATCGTTTCGACAGCTTTTCAAAGATGTGCCGGAGCATAGACGTTCGTTGGAAAAGATCTTCAGCGACCTCGACTACGGCATAGATGCGCTGGATGCTGAAAAGGTTGTTGGGAGGATTGCGCCCAGGCCGCTTATCTTGATTCATGGCGACTCAGATGAAATTATACCGACGAGGCACTCCGAGATTCTTTTCGATGCTGCAGGTGAACCTCGCCAACTTAGAGTAATGAAGGGAGCCAACCACACATTCTCGAATATGGAGCACGAGCTCCTTTGCGAAACCGTTGCAAAATGGATCGATGATAACAGGACATTTACTAGGCCAAATTCCTCTTGAATATCTTCTAGGGGAAAAGTTAATCTGCTAATGAAAGATGTTGTAAATGAGTTCAGCCTTCTTAGTTCCTATGCCAGGCACGAGCTGCAGCTCTTCCCTTGAGGCCATCGCGATCTTCTCAATGGTCCCAAAGTATTCTAGCAGGTTTCTTGCCTGAGAGTCGCCTATCATAGGTATTGAATCAAGTACGTAGAGTTTCCTATCCTTCACGGGCAACTCGAGCGGCAGATGTTTCCTGTACCACCTTGAAGGAGGAAGCTTTTCATTCGCATTTCTCTCTTCCCTTTTCACCATTATCCTGAGGAATGCTGCGAATGCCAGATCGCTCTCCGCGACTATCAAAGGAGTCTGGTACACATACAGCGTCTCCATAAAGGCCCCCATCACGCTCGCCCAGAACCTTGAGGAATCCTTTTCGCTTGCACCTTCCAAGTACTCTTCGAAACTGCCATGGATAACTAGGACGCGCCTAGCTATCTCGTGCTCCAGAATCTTTTCCGCCTTCATGAGCCTGAGGAGCTGCTCCCAAAGCCTGTTGGAACGGATGGAAGAGACGAAATCCGGAACCGTCTTCCTCTCGACCGCAACAGCGCCACTAACGCCCCCAACAACAAGGATGTCGGCCAAGGGCAGGGATACCATCTCGATCCGTTCGCATGTACCTTGGACAATATCCAAGATTTTGTGCTCCCTGTGGTCGATTAGAAGCATCATAAGCTCCAGAGCTAGGCGCAATGCTTGATAAAGCTCTACCCCCTCAGCAATCGTAGCGGAAGAGAGATATCTATCGATCTATCGATTATGTTCATGCAGATGAACGCCAGAGAGAGGTTCAATGCTGTAACGCACTTCGAAAAGCCCGACAGGGTTCCAAACGAAGATTTCGGATATTGGGACGAAACAATAGAAAGGTGGTACGGAGAAGGTCTTCCAAGGGGCTCGGATGTTGAGGAATACCTAGGCTTGGATAATAGAAGGGAGAAATACCTCCTCTCTTCAATCTTTGTTGGCGCCTTCCCGGAGAGAGAGGAGAGGAGGCCCATCTACATAGCACCAATGCCAAAGTATGGTTACAAGGTGCTTGAAGATGATGGGGAGAGAATAGTGATCGTCGATACCTGGGGGATAAAGAAGATGGTCAGGAAGTCCCTTCCGACCATACCGAAGTTTCTAGATTTTCCCGTCAAGACGATGAAGGACTTCGAGGCATACAAGGTTCGTCTAGACCCAAGAGATCCTGAGAGATTAAGTAACTGGCCGGAGCTTGTCCAGAAGTATAAGGTAAGGGACCACCCCTTGGGATTGAACTTTGTAGGATTCTTCGGCCATCCAAGAAATCTGATGGGATTGACAAACCTTAGTGCAGCTTATGTTAGGAATCCAGAACTCGTAAGGGCTATACTCGACCATTGGTGCGATTTTCTAATAGAAATCAGCAAAAAAGCACTGCAGGATGTGCAGTTGGATTTTGTCCAAATCTGGGAGGACATGGCTTACAACAGGGGCAGCTTGATCTCTCCAAGGATCTTCAAAGAGTTCATGACACCCTACTATCAGAGACTCACGAGATTCCTCAGGGAGAACGGGGTTGATGTGATCCTAGTAGATTGTGACGGTGACGTAAACGACCTTATTCCACTGTTCTTGGAAGGTGGTGCAAATGGCATATACCCCTTGGAAGTCAGGTGCAACGTCGATCCAGTTGCTCTCAGGAAAAAGTATGGGAAGAGGCTGATACTTTCTGGAGGAATAGACAAGTTTGCTCTTGTGAATGGTCCTGAGGCGATAGATGCGGAACTGCGCAAGCTTCCTGAGCTTCTTCCTCTTGGAGGATACATCCCAACTGTTGACCACAGAGTTCCGGCTGATGTTTCGTTCGATAACTACAAGTACTACGTCAAGCAAAAGACGAGGTTAATACTGGAGGCGAGCGAATAAGGCGCTGATAGGAAAATAATCTAATTTTTGGATTGCAATTGCCTTCATTTGCATACGCATCTATAGAAGTGCATCAGCAACTTTGTGCACAGCTTCCACTATGTCGTCCGTATCCTCCTTAGTTAGCTGGGGGCTTATGTCTATGTGAACAGCCCTACCAAGCAGATCGAGGGTTTTAGGACAGTTTTTCTCATTGAACCCGGTCTTCTTCACTATGCTTCTCCAGTACAAGTAGATGTGCCCATCTGGGGAGTTCGGTCTATAAAGAGTGGAGGAACCTATGTTCTCCGCATTAAGTGCCTCGGCAAACTTGGCAGCTTTTTCGTCTGATTCGAGGAAGAAGATTATGCAGATTCCAGTATCGCCTTCCGGATCTGGTAGCTCTCTGAACTCTATACCTTTAATGTCCTTTATGCCATCCTTTACCCTACGCTTGTTCCTCCTCATCATTGTCAGGATTCTGTCAAGTTTCTTCAGCTGCTCTCTCATTATGGCTCCCGTTATCTCATTCATTCTGAAGTTCAGCCCTATTATCGGTTCTTCGGTTATCTTTGTCCTTCCAACTCCAACGACAGCTGCGCAGTCCTGGGCCATCAAGCACCGCTGCCATATTGCCTCGTCATTCGTCACAACCGCTCCACCTTCCCCTGCGGTAACTATCTTGTTCAGCTGGAAACTGAATATGCCAACATCGCCGATCGAGCCAAGTTTTTTCTCATGGAAGCTTCCACCGCATGCTTGTGCGCAATCCTCTATGACTTTTAGACCATGTTCCTTTGCGAGCGACATTATCTTGTCCATTCGGCTGCTAATACCCCTCATGTGCACCGGCATTATCGCTCTGGTCTTGTCCGTAATCTTAGAC
>CAZWAU010000115.1:0-6871 GCA_964631995.1 uncultured Nitrososphaerota archaeon | reverse complement strand
TCTCGAGAAGCTGCATGAGCAGGAGAAGAGCCTTGATGTTCTCTCTCTCATACAGCTGAGGGATGCTATATTGCATGAGTCTAGCCTTGCCGAGGTTTTCGAGGACTGTTTGGAATCTCTTCAGGCATTGTCAGCTTAAGAATGCTTTTCTTCATTAGCAATTAAATTGATCCACTATCGCGACGATGTCGTTCAACTCTGTTATGACGTAGTTCGCAACCCTAAGGAGTTCGATGTCCGGTTTTCCATTCTCAGCGAAAGCAACTCCTATTCTCGCTGCTCTCAACAAACTCTCGTCGAACTTGGTATCACCTACCGCTATCGTCTCGTCACAGCTTACGCCAAGCTGGCTTGCAACTTCCATGAGCACCACATCCTTCTTGAATGGTTCAACACAGACTATACCTCTCCCAGTTAATCTTCCTCGGGAATCTACCTCAACATCGTTAGCCACATACTTATCGATCTGAAGCCTTTCGCAAACTTTCTTTGCAAGCGCCGCCAATCCGCTTGTTATGACCACAACCTTCATTTTTCTCAGCTTCAAACTAGAGATGGATTCCTCAGCTCCACGCCTCAAGGTGAAGGTTGAAAGTATGCTATTTATGGTGTCGATCGTGACTTCCTTTGGCCAGACAGATATGTCCCTCCTCATAAACTCCTCGTAGCTTATCTTGCCGAGTTCATACTCATGCAGAGCCTTCTCCCCGAAGCTCTCGGTACCGAAGAACTGATGCAATCTTTGCCAGCTACTACCCTCGACAGTAAGCGTGCCATCGAGGTCGAAAGCGGCCAACTTCAGCTTGCTTTCTTGGCACAATGCTATCCAGACCTATTGGACCAAGGCTCCCTTTATAACCTCAAATTCCAAGAACGCCTCGACCAAGAGTATCGCTGATACAACCAAGATCGTTATGGCTGCATTTCTCGCCTCGTCCCTAAGATGCTTCCTGTAAATGGCATACACGATAAGAAGCCCTTGGGTGATTGAGATGGCATATGCTATGAACTCCATTGCGCCTATTGGATTTAGTACTGTGAGGGTTAGTAACATAACTGGGTCGACATTCTTGGTCTGGGAAAGCGCTGCTATAACAAGTCCGCTGCTATATCCCACATACATGGCAAAAGGTGCGCCCAATATTGGAACTAACATAACTAGGGCGATGCCACAGTTGTTGAGGAAGATACTCATTGGGGAATTTATTCCACTTAATATCTCTTCCCAGAGCTGTTCAAAGGCCAAAGCTTCCGAGTTGCTCATCTGAGTTGTGGCTCCGACGTAAAAGGCCAATACCATCGCAAGGAAAGCTGCTGGTACAGGATACCATCTCCAACCCGAACGATATGTCCACCTCTCAGATTGGTAATGCCCATTTTGCTCCATGTCAGCAACCTTCTATATGCTCGAATTGGCTACAGGTTCGTGCACAGGCTATTAAATATGACGCTTCGAGGAATAGGGATAATGTTTTAGATTGGCCCATCGGCATTGACACAACTTTTGGCCATAATTCAAAAATAACCAGGAGTATGGCATTGCCCCAGTGAAAGTCCGAAATCTAGAAATACTCGCCATCCAACTTCTTCTGAGATAATTCATGAAACTCGGGATCATATCAGATACGCACGATCGGCTTGAGTTGATCGGAAGGGCTGTTGAGGCATTGAACAAAGAAGATGTTGACCTCGTATTGCACGCAGGAGACTTCGTCAGCCCTTTCACGGCCGAAAAATTCAGGACGTTAAAAGCGAGGATGGTAGCTGTTTTCGGAAATAATGACGGAGACAAGGCATTCCTGAGGAAGAAGTACGCAGAAGTTGGAGCTGAAATCAAAGGCCATTTTACCATCATAGATGCTGACGGAATGAAGGTAGGTTTACTGCATGGAGATGACCAAGCCCTTTTAGAAACTTTACGCGACTCAGAAGCGTTTGATGCACTGATCTATGGCCACACCCACAAAGTTTCAATAAATAGGTATGGCCGGACCCTGTTGGTAAACAGCGGGGAGGTCTGTGGCTACCTGTCCTCAAGGGCGACGATCGTGATTCTGGATACGACCAAGAAGGAGCACAGGATTGTCGAGCTGGCCATGACTTGAAGCGCGCCAAAATCCCTCGCCAAGAAAGAATAATGGAACACGCCACCGATAAGGGTGTATATACTCTACTCATCTCGGTTCCTTCTAACTCTTCATTGTATGTGGGAAGGCTGGGACATATTGTCATTCCAAAAGGGCTCTACCTATATACCGGTTCAGCCCTTGGTCCAGGTGGCCTGATCGGAAGGATTCGAAGGCACCTGAGGAGAAAAAAGAAAAAGTTCTGGCACATAGACTATTTGCTTTCCTCTAAAAATGTCTCCATCAAGGCCATAGTGTATTCCTCCATCTCAAGTCGCTTGGAATGCAAGGTAAATGGATCTCTATCGAAATTTCTATCAGCACCAGTAAAGGGATTTGGCTCCTCTGATTGTGCGAACTCGTGCACGTCCCATCTTCTTCGATACCATGGCCGCTCAAAATCCAGCCTCATAAATTTCGTGCGAGAATCCTACCGCAGGTGTGGGCTTGTTCCCATCATCGCCCAAATATGGCGCAACTGAAAAGTTTGTGATACGCTCTGACCGCCAAATATCTGATCTTTGGCAAGATACTGCAATAGAATGCATTTCTCTTTGAAGTAGGCGCTATGGTGTCTTTCTCATCTTTTCCAGCCCCTCATTTACAGCTTCTATAACCACCTCCACCTCAGAGTATGGCATGCGCGGATTGATTGGCAAATTCAGCTGCTCTTCAAACCAGACCCTCTCGCATACTGGGCACTCACCATACCCATGGCCGTAGTACCTCATGTAGTCTGTCAGATGCACTGGAAAGTAGCGAGGTATTATCCTGATCTTCTTCTCAAGCTCAAGATGGTGGATAAGATCGAACATATTTACCCTTATCCTACGTTGGTCTATGAAGCAAGGGTAGAGGTGCCAAGAGCAACGGCTCTTTTCCCGTATCTTCCAAAGCCTAATCCCAGGAATTTTGGAAAGACCCTCGCTATACCACTCCGCAACTTTTGCGCGCATCTCATTCATCCTGTCGAGCTTTTTTAGCTGGTTTAGGCCCACAGCAGCCTGAACCTCGTTCATCCTTGCATGTATCCCCCAACCGTCGATCCTTACCCAATCATAGTCCCAGGAGCCGTCCGAATGGTCCGAGATCCTTGGATCTGGTGCAAGGTAATTGCCTATCCTTTTCTCAATCCTGGGCTTTCGTTCCCCTATGATGCCATAAGTTCGTAATGTGCGCGCCATCTCCGCATAGTCGTCCCTATTTGTGGTTAGAAAACCACCCTCTCCCAAAGTTGTCATGTTCTTTAGTGATTGAAGCGAGAAGCATGTCAGATCTCCAATCGAACCGACCTTCCTGCCCTTGTAGACTGTACCGAGCGCATGTGCTGCATCTTCAACTATTGCTAGCCCATGTTTCTCAGCTATCTCGATTATGGGGTCCATGTCAACTGGATTGCCGCCATAGTGCATCACGTAGATCGCCTTTGTTTTTGTCGTTATCTTGCCTTCTATGGTTCCAGGATCGATGTCCAATGTTTCAGCTTCGATGTCAGCAAAATTGATGGCTGCACCGGCAGCATTTACAGGTACATAGGTGGCCCTGAAAGTCTGAGGCGTACCAACGATCTCGTCCCTACTCCTTATCTTCAGGATGCGGGTTGCTATCTCAAGAGCAGCCGTGCAAGACGTTACGGCCACAGCATGCTTTGCCCCGCAGTAATCGGCAAACGCCCTTTCGAACATTGGTACGCGGGGCCCCCATGAAAGGGATTCCGAATATCTGAGAGCCTCGGTCGCAGCCCTAAGATCCTCCTCATCTATGACGCTTCCAACACCGTACTCATTTACTAGAAATTCCCTGCTCATGATACTTACTGTCCAAGAGCGGCGCCTTGACACCTTTAATCCTTTCCAGACCAATGAATCTTGCATATGTGGGCATATTCCAAATCTTTTCGGTCACGATCGAATCTAAGATTTAATAGGTTGGTGGTTAAGATGGGGGCGCGCATTCAATATGGGAACGATAGGTAAGGTTCTCGTAACCGGTGGGGCCGGCTTCATAGGCAGTCATACAGTCGACCTTCTTGTCGAGAGCGGATATGAGGTGGAGGTTCTCGATAGCCTCGTTCCCCAGGTGCACAAGGAGAAACCGGATTACTTGAACAAGGATGCGAAGTACCACTTTACAGATATACGGGAGATTGGTAAAGGAAACCTTCACAAATTGCTTTCGGATTTTGATGCAATCATCCACTTGGCTGCGGCGGTCGGTGTTGGACAATCGATGTACAGGATAAAGGACTACGTGGAGGCTAATGCGCTGAACACTGCCATAATCTTGGAATCTATAGTAAATGCTGGCAAAAACATCAAGAAGCTTGTGGTAGCATCATCCATGAGCATTTACGGCGAAGGAAGGTATTACTGCGAGGCGTGTGGAGAACCCAAGTTTCCAGGCATTAGAAATGAAGGCGACCTGAAAAAGAAGATTTGGGAGCCACTGTGCGACATATGTGGGTCACCCTTAAGGCATGCTCCCACCGACGAGGGAAAGCCGCTAAACCCCACATCCGTTTACGCTGCGACAAAGAGGCAACAAGAGGAGCTATGCCTAATTGTAGGAAGGGCATACGGGATACCTGTTGTAGCGCTTAGATACTTTAATGTCTACGGCCCAAGGCAGGCTTTGGGGAACCCCTACACAGGGGTTGCAGCTATATTCTCAAACAGGATATTGAATGGAAAACCGCCCTTCATATTTGAGGACGGGAACCAACTGAGGGACTTTATCTATGTCAAGGATGTGGCGAGAGCCAACCTCCTTGCACTGCAAAGGCGGTCTGCCGATTTCACGGCGATCAACGTTGGAACAGGAAAACCAACATCGATAAAACAAATCTCCGAGATCCTTATTGAGCTATACGGCTCTAGCGTAAAGGAGATAGTGAGCGAAAGGTACAGGAAGGGAGACATACGCCACTGTTATGCAGACACTCAAAGGGCGAAGGAACTTCTTGGCTTTGAAGCATCGTTCGAATTAAGACAAGGGCTCAAAGAACTTGTTCTTTGGGCAAAGCAGCATGACTGGGGAGCGGCAGATATCTTCGACGAATCTCTGGCCGATCTCGAGAAAAGGTCGCTTGCATCGATTTCTTAGGAGCATAGTTCTATCCGCTTTACAAGCACAGTGCATGAATGCTGTGAGAATCTAATTTTCAACCCTTATTTCCCAATAATTATACCGAAAATGTAAGACCAAGTACTTAATAAAGACGATCAGTCTTCCATATAGTAAATAGATCATTGAAGAATCATCTCTAGTGGACGTTGAAACCATTTTAAAACATTGATCGTACCAAATTCTTCTTTATCTATGACTTATCCAATGTCTTAGGCGCAATGTCGGCACGCCAAGAAAAGCTATAAATGCCTACAGCATATAACTTATGGAAGATGTATGAAGGAATATTCGCTCAAAGGCATAAAAACTCATGATTTGAACATTTTACCAGATGAACGGGGTTTCTTTGCTGAAGCCTTGAGACAAGACTGGATAGAACTACTCGAGAATGAATCGGTAGTGCAAGCAAACGTAAGCTACAGTTATCCAAACATTGTCAGAGCTTGGCATCGGCATGAGAGGGGACAGACAGACTATTTCTTAGTGCTTAGGGGTGCCATGAAAATTTGTGCCTTTGAGGAAGAAACTGGCAGAATGGCTGAAGTAATAGCAAGCGACAAGAGATTTATGTTGGTTAGAATACCAGGCATATATCTCCATGGAACGAGGACTATAAGTAATAAACCTTCATTGACAGTTTACTTCGTGACGAAACTCTATGACTACAAAAATCCTGATGAAATCCGAAGACCATGGAACGACCCAGCTGTGATTCCGACAGAAATAAATGGTAGAAAGGATGATCCCCGAGTAGGCAAACCTTGGGATTGGTTCTATCCCCCATATAAATGAGGGGCAACAGCAAATGAACGTATTAGTAACCGGTGGTGCAGGCTACATAGGCTCTGTCCTTTGCAGATCGCTCTTAGAGAAAGGATATGATGTAGTATGCCTAGATAGGCTCTTCTTTGGGGCAGACTCCCTAAATGATATCTTAGACAAAATAAAGTTGATTAAAGACGACATCAGATGGTTTGATCCAAATGTCTTAAATGGAATAGATGCTGTATTAGATCTGGCATCACTATCCAATGATCCAAGTGGCGAGCTGGAACCCCAAAAGACTTTAGAAATAAATTATATGGGAAGAGCTAGGGTTGCAAAGCTATCTAAGAAATATGGAGTCACAAGATACTTATTAGCTAGCACATGTAGCGTCTACGGATTCCAAGAAGGGCTAATGACAGAGGGCTCCAATACAAACCCTTTAACCACTTACGCCAAGGCAAATGTTTTAGCAGAACGGGAAATTCTTCCTCTGGTAGATAAAAAATTCTGCGTAACAATATTGAGACAGGCAACGGTATATGGGTTTTCTTGGAGAATGAGATTTGATCTTGCAATCAATGGAATGGTACTTGGTTTCTTCAAGAACAGTAAAATACCAATAATGAGAGATGGGAGGCAATGGCGCCCATTTATACATGTTAGGGACACCTCGAGCGCCTTCATTGAAGCTCTAGAGGCGGATCCAAGTTTGGTCTGCGGCCAAATTTTCAACACAGGTAGCAACGAACAGAACCTCCAGATATTTAATTTGGCGGAAATAGTAGCAGAATCCATCGGTTTGCCATTCAATTACGAATGGTATGGCACTCCAGATAACAGGAGCTGTAGGG
>CAZWAU010000114.1:0-2813 GCA_964631995.1 uncultured Nitrososphaerota archaeon | reverse complement strand
CACCAATCGAAGCGAAGATCAGTTCAATTGCCAATCTATCAATTGAAAGCCCCGAGCGCGAAAAGGTCTCAATGTCAGAACAGTCAATGAGAGCTGAAGGTATGAAAACAACTCAAGAGATCCAACAGACGAGAAGAGAACTGCCAATAGAAAAGGCTAACTGTACCAGAGAGCCCCAGTACGTTATCAACACAACACACGAAGTAGTTTCTAAATGGGATAGTAGTGAAACCGTCTCAAAAAAGGAGGGGGCTGAACACCAAGCGCAAACAGAAACTAAGCCTCATCAACTTGCCGAATATGCCCACAGAACTTCTGAGAGCCTTGAGCCACAGGTAAAACGAATACAGATCGCAGAACAAACTAAGAAACTGGCAGTTGATATCGAAGGAAGGGGCAACGGTAGCGCTCGATTGGAATTGGAGAGGCATCCAGATAATGTATTTTGGCACAAAAAGCTCACCGATACGAAGCGCGTCCAGAGACTAACGATCAAGCCCGATGGCAGAATTGTCTTTCCAGCAGAATATCTCGAAAGAACTATCCCCGGGTTTAAGAGGGGGCAAGAGGCTATCTTAGAGTGTACGAGCGAAGAGAAGACATTCTACTGCAAGTACAGGGGCAATGACAAGGAAGGCCCTGTCAAACATATGATAGCTGATGTTCCCAAGCAAATTGGCCAACCTCATGAAAAGCATAACTTCATCTTTGACAAGCTCACCCCGGAAGCTTTCGCGAAGCGCTTCCCAGAAACGATGTTCCCAAATGAGCTGGCCTCAACGGGCTTGATTCCAATCAACTGCGTTCTACGAAGCATGGTCGTCAAAGAAGGCAGGGCCACTCTGGAAATCACAGAAGGAGATAGATCTCTAACATTGGACGGTCTCGTGAAAGGTTTCGGATACGACGAGCGCATAAGGGGAGCTTTCATGAAAATCGAACTCAAAGGCGGGAGAAATGCGGCGACATTGACGGCCATCCATGATGGTATCGGAAAAGCACGCATAGAGCCGCCCAAAGAAACTGCGCTGCGCGAAGACATCTCAGCATTCCTTGACGAGGTAGAGACCAAAGCGGATAGGAAGGCGAGAGGGGCTGTCAAAAAGCTCATCAACGATATCGAAAGGACGGGAAACCTCACTCCGAGGAACGTGGATATGGTCAAAACCATCGTGGATAAAGCACTTGATTACTCTCCCAACACCCTAATTGCTGTACTGGGAAACATAAAGAAGGACTTCGTCAAAATGGGACCCGAGAGTGGTCTAAAAATCCTCGACAGCTACGTCGATGCGGAAAAGCCACTTCCACGTATCTACACCACCCAGATCAAGAGTGGTAAAACTTGCGGAGATATCAATATTCCAAGAATTTGGCGCGAATTTCGAGGATTAAGGGACGGGGAGGCGTATGCGATCACCTTGCGAGACAGCAAAGGCAAATCTCTCACCATAATGCAGGAGCTCCGGCCAGACACAAATGGCAACTGGAGGATACACATCGACAAAGATTTGAGCAGAAGCTTCCCAGATCATACTGTTGTTGATGTAACTTTTCGAATTCCAGAAACAAGCCAAATCGTTGATGAGCTTAATAGAGCATTGCCTCAAACCATCTCGGGCATCAGGAGCATAAGATTAAAAGACAGAAGGATCTATCTGGACATATGGAATCAAATGTTTTCCCAATTCTACACTCTTGAAATGAATCCCAGTGAAAAAACCTCTTACCAGTCTGCCAAGATAGCAGGTACTTGTTTCACTTCGAAGTTTATAGACTACAATGGCGAAGGGCAGACTTTCAGGTTCATATACAAGAGCGATCGCCTCAAGCCCGTAATGCAGTATCTCGAAAATGACAAGTTCAGAAAAATTTCCGATATCAGATATTATGAGCCGCTCAAGAGAATAGAGGTACTTTTATCGAAACGCTCGACCCATATGATCTACATCGATGAATTCATGGGGAAAGAGGAGGAGGACAGAGTGGCCATTCTTAACTTTCACTATGCGAAGGATTATGTTGATAAAGGAATTATGGGGCATAAGAATTTTGCGAATTACCTAATGAGGTTTGAGGGAGTGAAAATAAGATATATTGATGAGTGGGGAAATAACAAGGGACCGGACTTGGTTTTCGATGATACACATTGCATTTTTTCTTCTGGACGTGGCATAGTGGAGGTAAAATCACTTAGGCTAGACGTAGACAGCCAAGCTAAGCTTCGACAAAAGGCATCCAGCTCTTTGAAAGAGGCCCTAAGCGACTTACACTGGTATCTGGATATGGGGCCCTCTAAATTAAGGAATATAGGTCAGTTTGTACCAGACTTTGGTTTAGCTGTTTCACAGATATTTGATATTAGTAAAGGAAATATAATAAGAACTATGGTGGTTAGTATTAGAAATGCTGATGGAAGCTATACGGATAGAAACTGGAGGCCAAACTCATGAACGAAGTTCAAAGTCTAGAAACAGCACAAAAAGCAACAGCGATAGTTGCTAAGATTGTGGGCTTCCCATATATGTTTGAGCAATCTCCAGTAGAGACTGCGGCATGGGGGATTTACCCCGATATTGAATTATTCAAAAGTGCATTGAAGGAGAAGTATGGTCCAAACTCTGATATCGATAAGGTTGGCTCTGAACGATATAGAGAGATGCAGAAGGAGATAGGCATGGACCTAGAGCTAAGCCGTTCCATATACGAAATAAGATATGAAAGAAGCGGCATGACACGCTTTGAGTCTACTATAATGGTCAATGTTTGGTGGTCTGTTGAGAATGATGACTTTCATGTACCATGGGAAAAAG
>CAZWAU010000113.1:0-2572 GCA_964631995.1 uncultured Nitrososphaerota archaeon | reverse complement strand
GATATAGGGTGATGAATCATAGAGCTATTTAGCTCTATGATTCATCACCCTATATCTGTTTAATTACAACATCCGATTCCAAATGCTGGTCCTAATAAATCGTACTTTCTGTTATTGTTTGGCAATCTTGACGTCATTAGGCTAAAGGCATGTCCAGCGTACCGCAGTGGAGTCTGACAGATATCCTGTCGATTGTCTTCATGAAAAGGTACAAAATCAGGGAGATCCTTTCACACAATAATGATTTTGATCACTTGAAGGAGATCAGAAAGACTCGGTCCGAGAGGTTGGATATAGCCTTTCCTCTATCGCTTTTCAATAATTAATTGGAATAGATCGCATAGAGGTCGTGTTAGGGTATATTTGACCTTAGGCATCATCGGCCCCTTCCCGTTCAATGACTCCTCCACATTCTCGGATAGGTTCCTGGATTCATCACAACCCTCTTGGTCTCGACCGCTATCCCGCTCTCGCTCTGGAGAATGGTGCTTGAGCTTTTCGCCGCTCTGCCAAGAGCAACGCACTCACCCTTCAGGCTCTTGATCACAACAGGATCTTGCTCAGAGAACGGCGTGTCGAGCTTGCTGATCCCCCTGACAGACAAAGAAGCTCCGTGGCATATAGCATCGATGGCAGAATCCTTCACGTAGACCGATGGAAGGATCGCAAGAGCTTCCTCGAGGGGCCTGACAACTTTCCTGATCTTTGATTCATCACCTCTTTCATTCAGCTCTTCCATAGCTTCCGCGATGTCATAGAAGTTGTGCGACATGTTCTCTTGGAGGGCCCCATCTCTTGTCCTCCTAAGCTCGGCCATGTGAGCACCAACACCAAGAAGAATGCCAAAGTCGTGCACAAGCTTCCTTACATATGTACCAGATTCGCACCCAATTTTGAGAAGCAGTCTCCTGTCCTCAGCCTCGAGCTGCTCGATATAGTAGATGACTCTCTTCCTAACATTTCTCACCACCGAAGATCTTAGGGGAGGTCGCTGGTAAATTTCACCCACGAACATTTGGAGTACTCTAGATACCTCCTCATCCCCAACCCTCTTGTGCAGCTCAGCAACAGTAACGTATTCCTTTCCGCAGAGATGCATATACTCTATTATCTTTGAGGAGTTTCCGATGCAGACGGGCAAAACGCCTGTCACCGCGGGATTTCCCCGTTACCCCTAGGGTCCCGCTGTGACCTGCCACCTCGACTCTAAGCATCTTCTTGAGCCAAGCGACGACCTCATGGCTTGTCGGACCAGCTGGCTTGTCGAGGTTGATAACTCCATTGTGAATATAAGAATCCAGTTCCCTTTCATACGGGTTGCAACCATATTCACTGCTTGTTTCGCTTCGCTCCCTCTCAACCATTTCGTATTTTCTAAACCATGGGGCTGTCAACCTATTTTGAGTTTTCATTCTCAAGTATTCTCGGAAACCATGCTCTCTTGGGATTTAGGCGTTTCCGGAGTGCCGGACATGAAGGGCACTAAGTTCGCCCTGGTAAGCGCAGAAACAACGTCCTGATCGGATGCTCCCCTCCTTATCCTTACCACCTTATCGGTTGGAGCCAGATGATCTATGTTGACCCTCCTCCTCCTCACCCCAGTCAACTTCTTTGGACCTGTAACCAGAACGTAGCTCTCATCTATCTCGTCAACGATGACGCACCTTAGCCCCTTCTCCCTGCCCTTTTTCTTTACGCATATTCTTCCAACTGAAAAGGTTGGCAAACTCCTTACCTCCTAGACTTGACATACTCTCTTGAAGCATACTCCAGTATCGAAAGGTTCGACTCTAGTGGCATTAGGGCAGTGTTGAATATGAGGTCATAGATCGACAGATCGTCCAGGTCAAAACCATAGAATTGCTTGAACCTCCTCTTTTCCGAAACCTCTCTGCTTAATGTTTCACCCCTGACCTCTTGAACATCCTTTCTGTCCCTCTTCGCTATTCTCTCAACCCTAACCTGCAGGGGGGCTGTCAGGTATATCTTGAATGAATCGATCCCACAAGCCAAGTGGCCCGATAATTGGGCATCCACCAACACGTCCCCCTCCTTCATCATATCTTTGGATCTCTCATCGATCTCCCTGTCGATCTCATCATTCTTCTCACACATCTCACTTAACTCCTTCAGCGATAGCCCCTTCTCCGATGCTATCTTCCTGAAGAGAGATCCAGCTGATACATGACGCAGCCCAAGCTTCGAGGCTATATGCCTTGCATAGGTTGATTTTCCAGTACCATGGGGGCCGCTTATCGTTATCACAACTCCCACAGCTCTCTCACTTCCTTCCTGTGCCAAATATTCTGCCCAGCAAGCTTTGAAAGAAGGTTGCACATATGAAGTACCACCAGACAGCTGGAATCACATACCTCCCCTTCACAGCCTCGTCAGGGAAAGTTATGAAATTCTCAAGGAGGGGTGATGATATGTACGCTCCATACCGCCCGATCTGCGGTACAAATCCATAGAAGAGCAAGAGCAGAATCCCGATCGTCAATACCATCTGCTTTGCTGTCGCTCCAGCCAGTTTTCCCTCAAGCTGCCTTATCCGCGCCTCCCTCTTTTCAAG
>CAZWAU010000112.1:0-2937 GCA_964631995.1 uncultured Nitrososphaerota archaeon | reverse complement strand
CTACTCGATCTCGGTTTTGTAGATGTCATCGTTCATAGAGGTTGGTATGAGAATGCTGATTTCTGGTCACCAAGGTTATACAGGAAATTTCTTGAGCCTCGCATCCGCAAGCTTGTTGGTAAGACTCACCGGAGGGGAGCTAAATTCTGCTACATAATGAGCATGAAACAGATGCCTCTTCTAGAAACGATGAAGGAGATGGGAGTTGATGTATTGTACGGCCTTGATCCCGTGCAGGGTGGAACTGATTTGGCCCTTGCAAAAAAGATTGTTGGAGACAGTATCTGCCTTTGGGGGGGTGTAAACTCGGCGGTTACTCTTAACTCTGGAACGCCCGAAGAGATAAGGCAAGCCGTAATCGGCGCCATTCATACACTAGCACCTGGAGGGGGTTTCATCCTGTCTGCGATAGACCAAGTATTCGAGGACACTCCCTGGGATAATGTTCAGACGATGCTCAATACTTGGCGATCCATTGGACACTATCCAAGAAAGTAAGAAAACAATAGCGCATGGAAGAAGCCTTTCTTTGGTATCTTATATATAGGCCTAAGCGCACGATCTAGGCGAGGGAAAAACAATGGGAAGTTTAAAGATCGGCTTAGCTCTTTGGTCACTTGGTTCTACATCTTCAGAGGAAGAGCTGAAGCTTAGGCTTAGCACGGCACGAGAGATAGGAGTAAGATCGGTACAACCTTGGTGCGTTGACAACAGTCCTGAGGACATCTGCATCTTGGACCCAGATCGGTGCGTCGGTTCCAAGAGGCGCTCAATGCGCGAACTTATCAACTCCTACGGTTTGGAGATCAGTGGGTTTTGCGCCCAGTTGACTGGCCCTTACGAGTCAGGGGGAGAATGGCCGGGTTCCGCATTTCACGACCCAAGGGGATTGGATGAACGCATAGCTAAGACGAAGAAATGTCTTGAACTTGCGGCCGACTTTAGCGCGCCAATCGTAACAACCCATCCAGGGGCGATCCCATCTGATGCTTCATCGAAAAGATATCTTACGCTCCGAAAATCGTGCAGCGAAATTGCAAAGCATGCTGAAGATGTAGGAGGCATATTTTGTATTGAAACCGGCCAAGAACCTGCGGAGGTACTTCGTGCATTCATCGAGGACATTGGATCTGATTCCCTTAAAGTGAATTACGATCCTGCCAACATGCTTAGATATGGAACGGTTGAGGGTGTTAGAGTATTGGCACCTTGGATTGTACACACTCATGCCAAGGACCACGATCCAAAGACAGGCAAGGCAACGGTTGGGGAGGGCATGGTCCCATGGGATGATTATATCTCGGCATTAAAGTCAATAGGTTATGAAGGATGGTATGCATTGGAAGACGAAACTGGAAAGGATGTTGTCGCCTCACTGAAGCGCGGTCGCCAATTTCTTGAGAAATATTAGGATTGAGGAAAAAGGCAGTTAAAAGCCAAAGTTGCTGCTCTTTGGAACAAAAATGGGCAGCTCAATGGTAGTATGTAATCGCCTTCGGCTCTATGACGACCTTCCTTTCCCCAGCAACCAGATGGCCGAGTGTATAGCAGCGAAGGCCTCTCCTCTCTGCTTTCGATGCGATTATTTCGCCAAATTCCTTTGTAGAGAATATGCAGTAGCCAACTCCCATGTTCCATACTTGGTACGCCTCCTCGTCACTTATACCACCAAGCTTCTGTAGGAAAGAAAGCTCCAATGGAGGTTCGGGAACGAAGTTTATCCTGTAAGTGAATTCCCTCTTAGCCCTCATTATCTTCCTCCACCCATGTCCTGTGATGTTTGATATGTAGCGGATCTCAACGCCTTGTTCCCAAAGGTCCTCGATCAGAGGTGCATAGATGTGAGTTGGCTTCAAAAGGGCTTCTCCCAAAGTTTTGCCATCTGGCAGTTCGGTGAAATAACCTTCAGGAAGGTTTTCAGCTATCTTTCTTGCAAGAGTGATTCCGTTAGCATGGATGCCGCTACTCTCTATACCGTAGATGATTTCGTCCCCCTTCAGGCCCTGACCCCACATGGCACGGCTCTTGGGCCTAACCAATCCAATTGCGCTTCCACTCAGGCTTGCCGCTTCAGGAGATATTATATCACAGAGCGCGGGTGTTTCGCCGCAAGGAGCAGCCACCATTGCTATCCGGCAACCTGTGGCCAAGCTTTTGAGGAATTGCTCAGCCTTTACTCTATCGTCAAACCAAGAAGAGCTGCCAACAGCAACCTCGTCACCATAACCAAAAGGAGTTGCGCCAACGCACGGCAACTCGTTGACAGCCGTTGCTAGAACGTCCTGTCCAATGCCTTCATAGAACCTCCTTCCACGAGCCTTCTCGTTTATGGCCATCTTCTCAGCGATAAGGTTCTTTGTCCCCAAGCCTTCTACAACGAAGGCAAGCATGAAATCGTACTCAACGAAGTCGAATAGGGAGGCAGGCTCTCCCAAGCTCTCAGGCACAACCCTAATACCGAGCCTTTTAGGGGCTCCAAAAGTCTCGCTTAGCTTTTCAAGCGCCATCTTTTTGAACGGGTCGAGCTTTCCGTAGTCGACGTAATCTGAGTACCGCATAGGAGAAAGCTTGCAACAAGTACTTATTAAATTGCCCCAAAGTGTATATTTACCTTTTGACTATATATGGTGCACAAGCTTTTCGCCATCGCCTTATAGGGGTTAAGTCAAGTCTCCGCTGCTTTCAAGTGTCATTGAGATTGAGCCTTTTCTTTTCAGCCCTGAAATTCTGCTAAATTATCATGCGCTTGTTGTAAAGCATGGTCGCTCTGCTCCATTGAATGAATCATGAAAAATTCTTTTGCACTTTTATCATGATCCTGTGATCGCATATACAGCTTGTCTGAGAAATGATATCGCATCTACTAGGGCTAGCTTGATAGCTCGCTTCTTGGATTTGACTACGTCCTTCTTGATTTATTGCTTGTTAACATACTTC
>CAZWAU010000111.1:0-6295 GCA_964631995.1 uncultured Nitrososphaerota archaeon | reverse complement strand
TCCTTTATCTCCTTGAGAGCGTTACCAGTCCCGATGAGCTCTGGCGGAAGGCCGCATGTGTACAGGGCGGCTGTAAATTTTATGACACGCGGCAGCTTCCTAAACGTCCCGGTCTCAAGCCCTTCTATCACTTGCGCGATGCTTTTGTCAGGACAGTGAGCTGCCAGATCCTTGACGTCCCTCAACTCCCTGTAGTATCGCACCTCCTCAGAACCCAAGATCCTTTCCCGCTGGTCTGGCACGAACCTTGCAACCATCATGACTCTTTCAGTTATTTCTGAAATTTCCTGGAGGTAGTTCTTCGCAAAAATCATTATCGATGTTACTATCCTTCTTCTCTCGTCCAAACTAAATCTTGTAGCTTCCTTTTTTATAGAAGACCTGATCATCTCGTTGAGTTTTATGGTCTTCTCGCTGCCATGATCATACCTCATCCCGGACTGGATTGTATACGTTCTGGTTCCACTGTACTCCTCTAGGAAATTTTTGGCATTCTCGAAGCATATGTGCCCCCTGAATGGTAAAGAGCCCCCACCAAAAATCGGATAAATGTCGATGCCCAACTCCTCCGCTGCAAGCTGGCAATCTGAAAGCGCAACTTTGCAAGAGAGGGCTGACGCTGGGTGCCCATAAAGGAGGGCGGTCTCGGATTTGCCCAAGAAAACCCTCACATAATCTTTGACGCTTGCAATCTTCGCATATTTCGTCAGAACTTCCCTAGTGGAGAGCAGTTCGGCAACTCCTTCGAAAAGTGGAATGATCCTTAGCTTCTTGCCTTCCCGCGGAATTTTGAGTTCCTTCTCCACGATGCCAAAAAGGTTGTTCGCCCTCTCTTCACACCTAACCAGCTCCTCCACAGTACTGGTCATTGCTTGCACGATCTCCAAGATCCCCTGCTCACCTGTTGAGCTGATCGAGTAGTAGATTCCTTCCATGACGGCGAACAGCGTCATGAACTGCCTGAATGGCTCTTCTGCAAAGTCGCTGACCATCCTGGGGGTGATGAAAACATCCTTGCCCGGAACGATCTTCTCCTGGGTTAGCCTAAGGACTATTTGCCCTATCTGGTGGTAGGGCGTTAGCTTTCCCATGTAATCCACCATATATTCGTCGCACCCGAGCCCCTGCGTCGGCTTCTTCAGTGAGTAAACTGCTTCATCAGGTTCCTCCTTGACTGGAACAAATTTTGTTGCCGAATCTGGGTGCTGGGTCGCCATCGTTGACGGGACTTTTCGCATCAAATCCACCTACAGAGAAGTTTCAGCCTTCAGTCGTTTTTAACACCTTTCCTGCCAGTCCGACGCAGGTTATCCTCATTTACTATGTTCTGGGGTTCTTCCCCCCTCAAGACCCGAAGTACGTTTTCAGCGCAGAACTCCATTCCAATCTCGAAGAATTCGCGTGTCCAAGAAGCTTGGTGCAGAGAAAGCTGAGTGTTCTCGAGCTTCAAGATCTCGTTCTTTGGATCGATAGGTTCCTTGCTCCACACATCGATAACTGCATGTCTAATCCTTCCCTGTTTTAGGGCTTTGCACAGTGCTTCCTCATCCACTACAGGCCCCCTCGAGGTGTTTATGAGGATTGAGGAGCACTTCATCAGTCCCAGCTCTCTTGAGCCGATCATGGCTCTCGTCTCCTCCGTTAGTGGCACATGGATCGTCACTATGTCTGAAGCAGATAGGAGTTCGTCAAGGCCAACAGCCTGAGCATTTCCATCCCGGACTGCCTTTGAATCGACATACGGGTCGTAGACCAGCAGTCTGACTTTGAAAGGGTGGAGCAATCTGGCAACCTCCCGCCCTATCTTGCCAAACCCGATTATGCCGACGGTCTTTCCGCCCAGTCTCTCACCAACGAGGGAGGGCCTCTCGGACCAAGCGCCCCTCCTTGCAGCCGAATCGAGCCTGGCGAAACCCCTCAAGGAGGCCACCATGGAGCCGACCGCAAACTCTGCAACATCGATCGAGTTTATGCCGGGGATGTTGCAGACGTATATGCCCCTCTCGCTGCATCCATCTAGGGCTATCGTGTTTACTCCAACACCAAATTTCTGCACAATGAGAAGCTCATCCGCATCAACAAGCGATTCCTCAAGGAGAAAGGAATCTGCAATTATTACAGCATTGCAACCTCTCAGCTTCTGAGGTGGCACATGCTGGTAGAAGATGGGTGAAACTTCAACTTCTGCGTAAGGGCTTAGCTTCCTGACAGCCACGTCTGTGCATGGGATTGGCTCAGCTATCCAGACCTTGAACATGTCCCAACGAGCGCAAGAGCGGGTATTGAGCGTTACTGGCCACCTGAAAGATGATGCACTTGGATTGGGGGCAGCCAACCGCTTCGCATATTTATGTCAAAGCCTGATCTGTGCAACCAAGGTCATGCCACTAAGGTCAGGGCGGTCTTAATGGGTGTCTGGCTTGGAAAGGATGTTGCGAAGCATGTTAAGGGTCCATGCAAAATAAATCCGGGAGGTGTGGATCTGGCTCCAAAGCAAGTTACAAGGCTCCCGAAGAGGACGATTCTACTTCACGGAGAGAGGAGGGGATTCATTGTCGGCAGAGCGTTTCTTGACCACGGGAAGGCAAAGTCGGTTTGCAAGCCCGACAAGATGGGCTATTACCGTCTGAAGCCAATGACACTGTACGAGTTAAGGTTCCCGTTTGTGGAGGTCCCACTTACGGCAACCGGGCTCTGCTTTCCAAGATCGACCCTGAACAGGCTTGGCATAATCAAAGCGGAAACGGCCGTTTTGGACAGCGGGTACAGGGGGGAGTTCGTGCAGACGCTCTTCACTTTCTCGCCAGCCTTGATACACAAGGACGAGCCATTGGTGCAGCTCGTATTTTTGCAGAACTTGGAGCGCGCGGAAGAAGGGTATAGGGGGAGGTATCAAGGTGAAAGGGGCGTTTAGTATGTGCCTCTCGCACCCGAAGAGGCGCACAACTGGAAACGATTTTAAGCAAGTACCTTTTCGGCTGCAAAGCCAAGCAGAGGTTGGCGGCGCCCTGGATCATGCCAAGAACGCAAAACTTCGGCTATGCTTTCGGATTTCTTGCGATCTTGCTTATCTATGTCCTTGTTCTCTCATTGGTAAAGAATCCTGAGATAGGGAATCTGCCATATTACACGTTCAGGACCTTTGCCAGGATTGCGGCAACTTACATCATATCGCTCGTTACTGGGCTATTCTTCGGCTTGCTCGCTGCCACATATAAAACAGCTTCAACCATACTGGTTCCCCTCTTTGATGTGCTGCAATCGATTCCGATTCTTGGCTACTTTCCGGCCGCCATAATATTCTTCATATCTGCTTTTCAAGGAGCTGAGATAGGGCTTGAGCTGGCGGCAATGCTCCTTCTCTACACATCTATGGAGTGGGCCATATTCTTCGGAATCATTGGGGCCGTAAAGAACATCCCCGCAAATATAGTGGAGGCTGCGAAGTCCTTCAACCTCGAAGGACTCAGCTACATCAGGCACGTCGTTTTGCCAGCAATCGTTCCGGCCCTGATCTCCGGCAGCACCTTGGCATGGGGGGATGGGTGGTTCTTCATGATTGCTGCTGAGTACATAACTTACGGCGGTGTAACGTATTCGCTCCCAGGTCTGGGTTCTTACCTCGCAAAAGCTGCATATGAGTACGGAGACATGAATTTGGCTGTAGTCCTGCTGGTCATCATAACAGCTCTTGTCATGTACATCAACTTCCTAACTTGGCACAGGCTGACGGAGAAGGCGGGTTCGGGCGCTTACAAGCCCATCTTCGCTTCGACCTGGTCAAGGAGGTTCGCCCTGTCTGGCGTAAGGCGCCTCGCCCACGTACGCAGGATCGGAATGTTATTCAGGTTTAGGCACTCTGTCCTCTCCGTATCCAAGAAGAGGATGTACACCAAGATAGAGAAAGGAGTGGCTCTGATGGCTTTGATCTTTCTTGTGCTGGTCGTTGTTATGCTTGCTCAGCCAAATGTACCGAGCGGAGATGAAATCGTCAGATCGTTAACAATCTCCGAGATGGCAAACCTGCCGTTCTACACACTAGCAACTTTGGCGAGGTTGACCATCGCATACTTCGTATCTTTGGCCATAGCCTTAACCATGGGAATACTGGCTGCTGAGAGGAAGGGGTTCGCCCTGGTTTTCTATCCTATCTATGATATTGGCCAATCTGTGCCGATATTGGCACTTTTCCCAATTCTGTTCATCTCGATCAGCCAAGTTTTCGGGGGCAGGCTTGGATTGGAAATCACTTCGATAACGATGTTGGTTGCAGACATGATCTGGTATCTCTTCCTCAACATAGTTGCAGCTGTGAAGACCATTCCAGACGAGATAAGGGAGGTTTCTCAGCTTCTTGGAATGAAAGGGCTGAAGAGGGTCCGCCACATAATTCTTCCCGCGATAATGCCTGCCGTAGTAACGGGAAGCATGCTTTCGTGGGCAACAGGATGGAACACCGTTATCTTCTCCGAGTACATGCCCTACGGCTCTGAAGTCCTTTCGTTGCCGGGGCTCGGCTCCTTCCTCGACAAAGCCGCCTACCAGGAGGGAAACACAGTACTTCTAGGATTTCTTCTGCTCGTCATGACCTGCCTTGTCATAGCTGTCGACAGGTTTGTGTGGCGAAAACTTCTCAGGAAGATCGAGAGATATGGTGCGGAGGTGATGTAGCCCTGCCAGTGCTCGAAGTCAGGAATCTGGTGAAGGAATTTTCTGGAGAAAGGACCGTTGTTGCCATAGATGGCGTTTCCTTCGAGGTTAGAAACGACGAATTCCTATGCATTGTGGGCCCTTCTGGATGCGGGAAGTCCACGCTCCTCAGGATAATAGCTGGAATCGAGAAGTGGAACAGGGGCGAGGTGCTCTTCCATGGAAAACCCATCGAAGGTCCGAATGAGAAGATAATGATGATCTTCCAGCACTTTGGCCTCTTGCCCTGGAAGACGGCGCTTGAGAATGTGCAGCTCCCCCTTGAGGTTCATGGCATTGACAGGCAGGAAGCTAGAAAGATAGCTTTGGAATACCTTCAGAAAGTTGGCCTCAGTGAATTTGCCGACACCTACCCTCACGACCTCTCGGGGGGTATGAAGCAAAGGGTCGGAATAGCAAGGGCACTTGCTATGAGGCCAGAGATACTACTGATGGACGAGCCATTTTCATCCCTTGATGAGCTGACCGCTAGCACGCTAAGGAGGGAGGTTCTGAGAATCTGGGCGGATCCGAAGCTTTCGACAAAAACCTTCATCATGGTTAGCCACAATGTTTCCGAAGCTGTGTTCATGGCGGACCGCGTTCTAGTTATGTCTCCAAGGCCTGGAAAGATTGTGGAGGATGTCGAAGTTGACATTCCCAGGCCCAGGGTTGAGCACACCCGTGATCCTCGATTCTTTGACATAGTTGACCACATAATCTCGGTCATCGAGGCTGCCTGCACAGCCAGTGCAAGAGGTTGCGAAAACCTCCAGGTAAAGAGCTGCTGACCAAATTTCTCGTGTCCCCATCATGGCTTAGCCAATTGCAGAATAAAAAGGAAGAGGGTACGTAGATATCTTTTGCATGGATGAGCTGCCAATTTCACCACACTTTATCCTTGGATGGATGAAGCTAGGATCGGAAGGGCGATCGTCGCGTCGCAGTAGATGGTGCATATCTTGGCATTTCTTGAAACTTTACCCCAGCTTTTTGCCTCATCGAGCGTTGCGCCAGACAATCCCCCAAACTCGGGCCTGTCTGTGGTTATCTGGATCGCGTAATCGAATGGTTTTCCGGCAAAGAGTGAAGACTGAAGGATGAAATTCTTTGGAACCCCTCCGCCAAGTATTATGGCACCTGTCTTTGCTTTCCTTGACTTTAATTCAAATTGAAGGTCTAGGATGTAGTCCAAGTCCTTGAACGGATCGACTTTTACACTGTGGAATCGGCTAAACATCCAAACGTGGAGGCCAAGTATCGAGTCTGTAAAAGCCGGAACCAGCACCTTGACGTTGGCCTCGTGAGCAGCCCTTAGGATCGAGCCTTTATCCTGCACCCTTGCGCCTATCTCGTCCATAAGCTCGTGCGAACCGTATTGACCTGCCGGTATCTCCTTAAGCAAGCTCCCGATCCTCTTTTCCAATGCCACGAATCCCTCATTTGGGGTGTAGAAATCATAGATCCTGCAATAGCCCCTCCTTCTAAGGGAGAGGTCACTTGTTTCACTCTTGAGTTGGAAATGTCTAGCCCCAAAGGCAATCGAAAGATCGTGTGTTACATTAGCTCCTGACGAAACTATAACAGATACCCACCTCCTCCTGAC
>CAZWAU010000110.1:0-3152 GCA_964631995.1 uncultured Nitrososphaerota archaeon | reverse complement strand
ATGTATGGAGGGTTTCTGGCACTTTGAGCGAATGGAATGGCGAGAATTTGGAGAAGCGGCGCAGGATTTGGCTTTCATCTCTGGAAGATCCATTCCGTGGCCAATTGTTGAGAAGCGGCTGCGAGTTACCAAAGCGAATTTTTCAGTGTGCTCCACAACCAGAGGGCGAGCCGGCATTCGACCCTGAACTCATATACAAAAGGGCTCGCGAAATTAGGCTTCCGCCAAACGCTCAGTTCGAGCACCCACTTCTAGAAAGGGCTGTTCGCGTAGGTCTTGCGCACATCGATGCCACTTTCGAAGGAGACCATCCAAAGTACGGCGTTGGACATTATGCAAAAAATGAACATGATTCCTTCCCTCCAACAATTATCGCTGCCGTTGATGCTCTGACACTCTGGGGCATGGGTTCCCGCGCTGAAAGGTTATTTTCTTACTGGCTGCGCCACTTCGTCCGAGAAGATGGGACGATCGATTACTACGGCCCATCCCTTAGCGAATATGGGCAAATCTTGACGACTGCGAGGCGGTTGATAGATCGTGGCACTGGGCGGGATTGGTTGATGATCCATGAGCCTTTCCTATCGAGCATCGCGGGCTACTTGCATCAGCGTTTGCACGAATCGGAAAGGGTTAGTCTTGTCTCAGGAGTACCTGAGACTGACGAAAGGGAGTCGGAGGCAACATACTTCCACAACAACGCTTGGATAGTTCGTGGACTTGAGGATTGGAGATACCTTCTCCACACATGGTTAGGGCGTCCTGATGAGGCTGAAAATTTTCAGAAAGATGCTAGAGCTCTGCGCCAAGAGCTTTTAGATGCCATTGAATTGACTTGGAAAGAGCCAAACGATTGGTGGTTGTCGCCAATCGTTGAAAAGGTTCATCGTCCAAAAGGAAGAATCACCTCAAACAGGATTGGTAGTTACACCAATTACCGCTACTGGCCAGAGTTGCTTTCAAGCGGTGTGCTGCCCAGGGAGAAGATGATAGCTATCGTAAAAGCTCGCCTAGAGAGTGGGGGTCAATTTCTTGGCATGACGCGGTTCATGGACCATCTGGACGACTGGCCGCTTGCTGAATATCTTGAGGGTCTTTGGCAACTCGGTTTTTACGATGACTACCGGTTGAGTTTGTGGGGCCACATCTGCTACCATCAGGAAAAGGAGCACTTGACAGCTTATGAGCAAGTGACGCTGCCACCAGGGCATAAAGTTGCCGATTACTGCCTTCCCTGCCAATTGGTCGCTGCTCGAGCTGTATACCGACTGGCAATGCATGCTAAAGGCAGATAGACTTCCAAAGCTTATAAAATTCAAGAGCTTGCCACCAGATGGCTAAATGATAAATAACTTTTGGAAGAGCACTGTCATTAATATACTATGCCAATTGAGGAATGCAAATGCTTGAGATTTGAGCACATCATAGTTGACGCTCTGAGTCCAAAAAACCCACATGTGAAGATCGTTGGTGACATAAACAAGGACGGGTTTGTAGACATAGTTGTAGCGAGCAGCGAGGACGGTCCTTTGGTCTGGTATGAGTATCCAGAATGGACCAAAAGAACGATAGCAACATCTGGAGGTTGGAGCACAGATGGCAAATTGGCGGACATGGATGGTGACGGAGATTTGGACATCGTAATCTCGAATCAAACTTACGGGCAACTGGAATGGTACGAGAACCCATTGCCAGATGGGAATCCAGAGACCAATGCTTGGAAGCACCACATCATAGGGGACATACCTGCCCATGACATAGAGGTTGGTGATATAGACCGAGATGGAGTGCTGGAGATAGTTACACGTCAACAGGCAAAGAAAGGAGATGAGATAGTTGTTTGGAAAAGAAGCGGCTCTGCACGATGGTGTAAAAAGACCATCGAATGCCCTATCGGCGAGGGCCTTGCCCTTGGCGACATTGATGGAGATGGGCGCTTGGATGTAGTTATCGGCGGAACTTGGTATGAGGCCCCCAAAGACATAATGGGGCAGACTTGGAACGGGCATGGATTTGCAGATTGGACCCCAGATTCGGTTGTAAGGTTGGCAGACATGAATGGAGATGGTCGGTTAGACATCATTCTCACACGCTCGGAGGGCCACTACAGGTTGTCATGGTTTGAAGCGCCCGTCGAACCTAAGATCGGTTGGACGGAGCATTGGGCAGGAGGAAAAGACAGCGGCTGGATCGAACATGTCGTAGACGATTCTGTTGATTTTGCCCACAGTCTGTCTGTTTGTGACATGGATAACGATGGCTTACCCGACATCGTGACCGCAGAAATGCACCAATCAAGACGTAAGCGCGTCATGGTTTACCTAAACCACGGAGGCGCTATCAAGTGGAAGCAGCAAGTGGTCGCAGAAACTGGTTCACATAATATCTGCGTTGCAGATGTTGGAAAAGATGGAAAGATGGACATCGTGGGAGCAAACTGGAGCGGCGATTACCAACCTGTTGAGATTTGGCGGCAATTGTAGCGCATCTATCTGAAAGCTTCGGCATTCTATGCTTGATTACAATAATAGTGTAGCTCTCCAAATTTAGGTGAACTGTTCCGGGAAAAGCTTATAGTTAAATGGCATCTGGCGATGGACATGAAACTCATAATCTTTGGACCTCCTGGCTCAGGGAAGGGAACTTACTCTTCGAGGATCAAAGAAAAGTTTGGATTGGTTAAGGTATCGACAGGTGACATATTCAGGGAGGAAATTAAAAATCAAACTGAACTTGGGAAGAGGATCGAAAACTTCCTCAAAAAGGGCGAACTCGTTCCAGATGCAATCGTCATAGAGGTTATCAATCAAAAATTAATGAATCTGAAAGATTATATTCTTGATGGATATCCTCGAACATTAGAGCAGGCTCAAGCTCTCGACAAGATAGCGAAGATAGATGCTATAATAAATATAAATGCAAATGAGGAAATTTTGGTTGAGAAGATTTCTTCGAGGAGGATTTGCTCAAATCCTGCATGTGATGGCAATTACAACGTGGCTGACATACGTAGGACCATTGACGGAATAGAATACGTGCTGCCTCCACTTCTTCCAAAAAATGACATGAGGTGCGACAAGTGTGGCTCGCCTCTCATACAAAGGGAGGATGATAAGCCAGATGTGATAAAGGAGAGGCTTAGAGTATATGAA
>CAZWAU010000109.1:0-4589 GCA_964631995.1 uncultured Nitrososphaerota archaeon | reverse complement strand
GCTATGGGGATTATGGGTAATACGTCCGCTTTGCCCTTGTAGGTCCGTCGATAATATCGAAAATTATGCGTGGGAGTAATATGAGCCATGACGGGTCATTTTCCCGAATCTCTTAGAATCAATCGAATTGCTTTCCAATCGATTGAGAATGGACCTTTAAAGCTGCATAGTTGCACGCAAATTAGAAGAATTCCGATTTTCATGAAGAAAAGGATATCCCAGACGATACAAAATCTTTAGTGGCTCCATTGACGCTCAATATTGGTTGCTGCGGTTGGGCCGTAAAGGGAGGCAGGGAAGCTTATTTTAGGTCTTTCAGGCTTATTGAATTACAGAGCACGTTCTACAAACTTCCGAAGATTGAGACGGCGCGGAGGTGGAGGGAGACATCCCCTAAGGACTTCGAGTACACTTTAAAAGCTTGGCAGGCGATCACCCATCCTTTGAGCAGTCCGACCTGGAGGAGATCTGGAGAAAAAATTCCATCTTGGAAGTCCGACCGATATGGCTACTTCAGGCAATCGGAGGAAAATTTCCAAGCCTGGGAAAGAACGAAGGCCATCTGCGATGTGCTGAACGCGAAGATTTGTGTATTCCAGTCTCCTGCTAGCTTTGGGCCAACAGATCAGAATTGCGAAAACATCTCGGCGTTCATGGGGAGCATAGAGAGGGGCTCTTTGAAGATTGCATGGGAACCTCGAGGTGAATGGAGGAAACATGGGGAGAAGGTGAGGAAACTTTGCAGCAAACTCGACTTAATACATGTTGTAGATCCATTCAGGTGGATGCCTCTATCTGTGAACAGTGTTTGTTACATGAGGCTTCATGGAATTGGAAAAGGCGAGGTGAATTACAGTTATAAATATACGGAGGAGGATCTACTAAAGCTTCTGAAGCTCGTAAGAGAACTGGGCAAGACAAAAGATAAGATCTACATGCTTTTCAACAACCTTTCGATGGCTGTGGATGCCAAAAGATTCATGGAACTGGTGAGGAAACATGCCAAAGTCGAAATATGAAATTATCTTACAATTCTCTCCAAAAATCTTACGACAACGAGCCTGCTTTCGGACAATTTTCTCATACTCATATTCTCACCTGATTTTTCCTTCGTGATGGCATCCAGTTTTTCTATAAAGTTTGCAGACGACCTTTTTTTTTAAAGCTTATACAGATCCTTTGTGACGAACAGCGTGCTGGAGTGTAGTTTCGATGGGGAAGATACGTACCGTGTTAGGTGATATCGATCCTAAAGACTTGGGATTGACACTTCCACATGAGCACCTGTTTTTTGATTTAAGAGGAACTTATTCTGATGGGAACGCTCTCGTTGATATGGAAGAGGTTGTTAAAACGGTTCTACCTTCGCTTCTCGCTTTGAAGCAAAGGGGAGCAAAAACACTTGTTGAATGCTCAACAGGCGGCATAGGAAGGAACCCAATCATACTAGAAACCTTAGCGAGAAGAAGCGGAATTAACGTGCTAGCCCCTGCAGGGTTCTATAAGGAGCCGTTCATGCCAAACTGGATAGGAAGCAGGAGTGTTGACGAGCTTGCCAATTTAATGAGAAGAGAGATACAAGAAGGAATCGGAGGGACTACAGTAAGGGCGGGATTCATAAAACTAGCAGCAAGCGACAATGGCCTGACTTCGTTGGAGGAGAAGGTTCTGAGAGCTGCCGCAAGAGCTGCAATGGATACTGGAGCTGCTATATCCGATCATACCGTAAGGGGGGAAGTACTTCTGCAAGAAGTTAAAGTTTTGAAGGAGGAGCGTTTCGATCTTGAGAAGTTCATCTGGGTTCATGCGCATGCCGAGCCTGACTTAGCGAAGCACTTCAAAGCGGTCGAAGAAGGAATAAATGTCGAGTATGACGCTATAGGTAGCGAAAGCCCTGATGGTTTTTTCATCGACCTGATCAAGCGAATGGTCTCAAAGGGGCACGAAAGGCATGTACTGATCTCTCAAGACGCTGGCGGTTACAATTTGGGTGAGCCAGGAGGGGGCAGACCCAGAGACCTTTGCTATATCTTCGACAAATTTCTACCAAAAATGCGGGAGGAAGGAATTGGGGACCTGATCAATACTTTGATGGTCGAGAATCCGCGCAGAATCTTTGAGCTTTAAAAAGGCATCAGCGCTCCTTAGGAAGATTCCTTGACATGACTGCATTAATCATCCAAGAAAAAGAATGGAATGGCTGAAACCAGAAAAAGTACTGTTATTAAGTAGAATGGAAAACTTGAGCCAAGCCCTTCCCAGATCGGCCCACTTAGGGCTGAGCCAATTGTCATTCCGATCCACATCGTGGTTGCTGAAATGCCATTGACGAGCCCCCTCCTTTCGCTGGGCGTTAGCTCCATCATCAATGACTGGTATGCGGGCCACGCGATGTTCATTATAGCTCCGCCCAAGAAAAGCGAGAGGAGAAGCATATACAAGTTCCAAGAAAGAGGTACAAGAGCATTGAAAGGGGAAGAGAAGATCAGCGTCATTATGATAAGATTCTTCTTGTTGTACCTCTCGGCCATTTTCCCTCCAGGAAGCTGAACAATCGCAGCAGGAAGGCCGGTCCCAAGGGCATAGACGATGCCCAGTTGCGTAAAGTCGACGTTGAATCTCGTCGTTATGAAGATGGGCAGCAATGGAGGGAGCAGGCCGAAACCGATCCCTTGGATGACATTGACAATCGAAAATACGGCGATAACTACCAACAAAGTTTTCTGGAATTTAGAAGGAAGTGCTGAAAAATTCCTTTGCCTGGACCCTGTCTCCCGCATCGAAGCCGACAACAGGAAGGTGATGGCATACAGGAGAAAGCTGGCTAGGAATGCAGCCTTAATTCCAAAAAGGTCCGAAATGAATCCACCCAAGAATGGGCCGAGCGTCATTCCTACCAGCATCCCCGATATGGTCCAACTGTACGCGTTCGCCATCCTTTCAGGAGAAGCGTCAGCGACGATAGTCCAGCGTATTGAGCTGCTAAGCCCCGTTGCGATTCCAGCGAGAAGAGCCCATGGAACGAGGCCCATCCAGCTGCCTGTGAACATATACATGATCGGGGGAAGAACTCCCAATAACGTACCAAATGCATGCAGTTTCCTCCTCCCAAACCTGTCAGAGAGCCAGCCGCTCGGAACCTGCAATGTGGCTGCTGCTATGTTAGATGCAGCGAAAACGAGGCCGAGCTCCGTCATCGTCGCTCCCAGCTCTATGATATAGATGGGCCATATCGGGCTCAATACTCCGGATGCCATAGAGGCTGTCACGAATATGCTTGTAATTATCACGATGTCATAGTTCAAATTCGGTCTCACATTGTGCACCATCCCAAATCATGCCAGTAGAACTTCATGATTCCTCGAAGCATTGTTTAAGTCTTTATTGTTATGGCCATTCCCACTCAGTATGATATAGAGGAAGAAATGAAGAATATATGCAAGAGGATCGCAAAGTAAATCTATCGTAGTTCATATCAGTCCCAATTAGCTTGATGTAATGAATATGGTGTAGCGCTATGGCTACAGACATATAGCCTATGTTTACAGTGCTTTAAGCCTATCTTCGATTATGCTGAGAGATACCTTCTGCTGGTCTATCGAGATCGTCATGCGGGGCGAGAGGTAGTTAATCTTCGCAGATCCGAAGCAACCTGGGTAACGGTCTGTGTACCTCTTCTCCCAAACAAGGTAGTCTTCGATGCTCAGGTGAGATTCAAAGAGGAGCGTGTTGAACCTTCCCTCGCTAATCCTGTATGCAAGAGTCACATGAGGATCCTGCATTATGTCCTTCATGATCTGTTCTCTCGAACCCTTTATTTCCACCATCGAAAAGACGAGCAGGAAGTTCGGAGGGACGAAGAAGGATGGGAACCTGCATACCGGATCTAGTATCAAACCCGAAGCCTTGAGCTTCGATATTCTCTTCATGATAGTCCTCCGATGAATTCCAAGTTCCTTCGAGAGAAAGTTCTCGTTCAGCTTTATGCCCTCACCATTGACCAGATTCTGGAGAACTCTGAGAGCCAACTTGTCAAGCATGTAGCCATTTATCTTGATCTTTTCACCCTCCCTCTCGAACTCCTCCTCTATGAGCGCCATTCCGGCAGCTGGATCATACTTCTCTATGAGCTGATTAGAAAAGTAATATACCATAGATGGCGCTCTTTCCCCTCTGCCCGGTATCTTGTTCTCCCTCACAAGATTATCTCTCCATATATGGTAATGCCATACGCTCTTATGAAATTCGAACAATATCGTGTTATACTCCCCCTCTCTAACTCTGAAAGCGGCGAAGACGTTCCTATCCTTCATGAGCCACTCATTTACTTTCTTGTTATCAGGAAGATCTGCATATGCGACCACGAGTAGAGGATATTCTATGAAGAGCCCGAAAAATGGGAAGATTGGACGATCTATGATTTTATTCTTTAAAAGCCCTCTTACCCTCTCCCTTATACTATTTCTGTGTTTCCTCAAGCGCCTTGAGAGATAACTGAGATTGACATCTAGACCGTTGCCCAAGCAAATTTTTCTGAGCAGTAGGAGGTTCAGCTTATCCTTTAGCAGATCTGCTATACTATCTTGTGA
>CAZWAU010000108.1:0-10555 GCA_964631995.1 uncultured Nitrososphaerota archaeon | reverse complement strand
GGTCGATTATGGTCTGTATTATGCCACTCCTAGACTCCTCCAGGTTCGGAGAGTAAAGTGCCTTCCCTTCCTCCTTCCGCTCACCGTGGTACTCAGCATCTATGGCCATTATGGCATAGCCTTCAGCTGCTATCAGCCCAGCGGCAGGCAGCATGTCCTCCTTAGAGCCCCCGTAACCGTGAAGGAAGATGATGCAGGGGAACTTGCCCGATCCTCTTGGCACCGAGAGCAGACCCGGGACCCTCTCGCCGTTTGCGGAGCTGAAGTATACCCTGTAGATCTTGCAGGCTTCTACTTCCTTGAAAAGCTCTTCTGTCGCGTTCAGGGGAAGGGATTTATCGTAAGCGTAAAATCTGGAAAGGTCTTTACTATCAGCTTGATTTGAACTTCCGCTTGGCAAGGCCCCCATGACATTAACACATAACGAAATAAACAATATTAAAAGCAGGAAATGGAAGTACGCCTTTATCACATCTCATTCACACATCTTGTGTGTGCATGCAAATATGACTGTTCCTCGGTCATAAGTTTTATGCTTTGTCAAAAGAATATTCTTAATATTGGATTGACCGTAGCCATGACTACATGCTCTTGGACATCGATGGAAGACGATTGGGCTACTGTCTCGACATTTGGATCACTTGGGTGTTTTGGCCCATTTCGCCTTACTGACTAGTTTTTCATGCTCTGAGCCTGTAAGCCAGGACTCATACATCCTGTAAGCTTTCACCATAGCTTTGCAGTGCCTTTCGATTTCCTAGAAAAGCCTCTCTTAACTCAGGCTGCTCGAAACCAAGCTTCGTAGCGTCTCTCGCTCTAAGATCTTATATCGATCCCTGTGCCTTGGCATGTTTAATCGGCAATGCAATCGATATAATATATGTAATTTTCTACTAAAGAGTAATAAAAATCATTCATCTTCTCATAGCCGAATCTATTCTAGAAGCTAACTTAACTTGGTTTAGTTCCATCCTATAAACTAATTCAGTGTGAAAAATAGGGTTAAGTGTTCACGAAAGACATATGGAACCTCATCACTTTACTCCACCTTTCGCAATTAGGTTTTCTCGACGAGCCTTTTCAAAACATTCGCTCTTCCAACCACCACATGGAGACCAGAATGGTGCTGTATCAAGTTCATCTCCCCACGCACAGATGTCGCGTAAAGAGCCTATTCGAGCATAAATTCTTTCATATAATTCTCTCGCACTCAGTGTATCGCCAGGCCTCAGTCCCAGCTTTTCTAGCATGTTTAAATCTCGTAGCTGATCTTTAATGTGGGTACGGATACAGAGATTCTCACCTAGGTGATATTCGAAGCACGGGTCACAAACCATACAGCAACCCTCTGTAAGCGTTACGGGTATATTCGGATTATCTTCCATCCGCTTTCGAAGCTCGACCAAGTTATCGTATATGAAAGGTTCCTGTGCATCAGCTGTGCAGAGAATGCAGAGCAGATGGTGGGGTCTGATGAAGAGACGGTCTGCCTTCTGGATTTGTGTTACAGAAGCGATCTTCGCAGCACTCATATCCTCTCGCGTTCTTGGTCGAATAATCGCCCAGATACCCTTGCCATCTAGAGCCTCACCGAGTTCCGTTATCTCCTTAGAACTGTAGGATCTCTCGCTCGTAATCTTCTCATAGTATCCTTTTCTTGCATGTGGACATTCAGGCCAAGCATCGGATGCGGGTGAAGAAGATCTACAGATGCCCTCCAGTGTCGGAGCTCTTCTAAAGAGAATTGTATAAACCAGATATGCTGGAAGGACTGTATTTGGAGCTATTCCAAGAAGGCGGAGTGTCTCTAGGTCCTTTCGCCTACCAGCATAGTCATCTTGCCTCTTCTCGTAGTTCTTCGGTAAACTCCTTTGACCTCGACGCTTGTAAAGGTCGAGATAGTGTATGCGATTCAAATCTATATCAGCAGTAATTTTCAAAGAGACATAGGGATATTGCCAAATGGTCTTCAGCAATCGGTCTATCAGATGCCTTCCAGCAGGTGGACTATCGCATCCACCTCTCACGCAGATTGCACAAAGAAGATGGTGAGCTCGAACCTCGAATGGTTCCGCATCATGCCGAGTCAGTTTGCTGCTTCTCATTCGTTGCTTGCTTCGATTACTTACTTCAATCATTTACTATATTTCTCCATAAGTTGCAGGCCCGATAAAAGCATAGCCCATAAAAAACTAATTGACATTAATCATACCAAATCCATTGATTTCAACTAACCGAAATAAACCTTCCGTACTTGGCTCTTTTTCACATCCACATCTGGAACCTCTTCAAGATCTACCAAATGGACATATGTATGAGGAATTTAAATAGCAGATCCTTTAGAAAAAATAGAAGCCGATATCTAATTCAGACCTAAAAGATCGGATGCATTGCGCCAGAGTATCCTTTCCTTGACCTCTTCATCCTCCTTCAGAAGCCTTATCTTCAGCAGTGCCGATGAGATATATTTGAGCGGAACTCCAGATCCGAAAACTACTCTCGATGCCCCAACCGACTGAATTAGGCTCTTAATTTCACCACCAATTATTGAGGCCATCCTTGACATCTCGAAGTATACATTTCCATATTTTACAAGCGCCGTGCTCACTACATCCCTCGATTCGAGCAGGACTATCTTTGAGTTCGGTAGTTTTTCAGCGAGCTGCTCAACTTCCTGAATCGCTACATCCCTCGCGCTGTCCATCCAATGGCGCCCACGCCCATCTCTTAGCCTTATGGGTATTGAGACTGTCAATTTCATGTCAGAGGCCTTCGAGATGAGCTTCAGGCATTCATCGTCCGTAAGCATGTAGTTGTGGTATTGGGGGTATAGCCTTAATCCCTTGAAACCGTTGCCAATGCAATCTTCCAGATCGTCCTCCCATCCTGGATATTTGGGATTAATGACTGCCAGTGGGACGAACCTTCGCCCATGATTCTTTATATCTTCCAATAGCTCAAAGTTCCCCTCCTGAGGATCGGCATAGAGCGTTGAGTTAAGCGATGAGACAACTGCTACATCTATCCCCACTTTGTCCATTAAATCTACTAATTCAGCAGCGCTCCTAGCCGGGAGCCTCCTGAAGGGCCAATGTCCCAAGTATGCATTGAAATCTATGATCATCGAGAGCGCCTCCCAAGGATCCTTGACATGTTTTCTCCAAATATGAGCTGCTTCTCCTCATCTCTAATCTTTGCGTCGATAATTTTGCCTACCCCCTCCTCCATGCTCAGATCTGTACCGAAAAGAAGGCGCTCAGCTCCAAGATATTTTGTAGCCTTCTCGATCATTCCCATGTCAACAACACTTCCACTTGTGTCAACATACACATTTCGGGCCCTCCTAAGATTCTTCAAAGCCCACTCCCAGTCCCCTCCGCCACCCAAATGGGCCTCTATGATCATAGCCTCGGGAAAGAGAAATGACAATCGAGCTATGTCCTGTGCGCTAGATAGATTGGGCTGCTCAGCTGCTTCCGCTTGATCGGTCAAATATCCTGCATGCTGGAGAATCGGGACTTTCAGCTCTATTGTTTTTCTAACGATTGGATAGACAACAGGATCTGAGCACCTGTACTGATTGTAGAGCTTCACGCCGATCATTCCGTCCTCAACGATCCTCTTCTCAATTTCCTTCAGCGATTCGGTCTGGTATCCAGGGTTGACGAAGCAGTATCCTAGTATCTTGCCAGGATACTCCTCCATCGCCTTAAGCACTATATCGTTGCACATCTTGAATTCCTCGGGCGTGGGCATTCCAAATGATAGAGTAGAGCAACAGAATGCATCTATCTCAAGCTTATCAGCAGCCTCCATGAGCGATTCCGGCGTTATGCCTCCGGCATCCCAGAGTTTGTTCTTTATGTGCGAATGGCAGTCAATTCTGACCATGTCCTAAGCCACCAACGATATTTTCTTCCAAGCTCTTTGGGCAGGATTTGCTAAGCTAGTGCTGGAAACAAAATGCGTGAGAAAGTACATCTTGCTTTTAATAAGGACATGAAACATGTCTTTTAGAAGAAAAAGTGATTAACGATAATTTAAATTTAACTCATATGTAGGCCAGCTCATGGCACTTACGAGTTCTATTCCTCTGATTTTCTGTCCCAAAACTGGAATCTTCCTAAGCATAAAGAACTATCGATCCGCTCGATCATCTATAAGAAATGTAGGGACGGAAAGGTTGGCAGACTGACCATGATACAGTGGTATAACGCTCACTCAAGTGAAGCAGCTCTGGCAGACCTACAAGCTTACAGGTGTGACTCAAGTCCTGAAGAGAGATAAATGCGCTCTTCTAAATACGACTTCGTGAACGTAAGTGTAGGAAGAGGCAACTGAAACTCAAGCATACAACTCGGATTCAGTAGAAGGGAGCTTCGTACATGGCATTAAACCCCTTCTGTCCAGAAGACATAAACTCAGGAGATATAGGAAGCTCTGGCCAGTAGAGAGGACGAAGGTATAGTTCATCCAATACAGAAATTTCAATATGAGGTATGAAGTGTTGCAGCGCACCTATCCTGCACTCCTATTTTGGTGTGCGCTCAGATGCTACAAGCTGGCGAAGAGGAGAAAGAGGTTTGAAACATGTTCCAATACAAACCATGGGTAAATTGATCATGCGATCTAGATCCTAACGCGAAACCACAGTACTCGGTGAAATGTCAGAAATTTGAGTCTAAAAAATATATAAAGCTGTATGGAAGTGAAGGAAACAAGAGGATAATTGTTTCTAAGTAATGGAGATAGGAGTAGGATAAATGAGTGCAGCCTAGAGCTCTTAGAATCTTTGGGAGTCAAAGTTGATTCCGAAGAAGTTAGAGAAATGATGATCAAATCTGGAGCCAAATCCTCTCATGAAAAAAATGTAGTATGCCTTCCAGAAGATGTGGTTAAAGAGTATGTGAAGAAAGCACCATCATCGGTGAAGTTAGAAAATTTGAACGAGGAATCAGTAACTCTTTCACCTGAGGGAGAAAACGTTTTCTGGACATGCAATGCATTATACATAGTTGAGGGAAGGAAGAAGAGGGAACTAACATCTTTTGACTTCGTTGATCTAACTCGGATAGCCGATTCGTTGGAGAACGTCCATGCAATGGTAGGAACGAGTCTATCGAATTATGCGCCTCAAGCTAGGGATTTCGTTGGATTCAGGCTCATGGCTGAGAACACAAGAAAGCATCTAAGACCTTGCATATACACCTCTCATGGGGTTAGAGCGATAATCGAGATGTCCAATGTTCTTTTAGATGGGCAACCACTAGAAGAACATCCCATATTCAGCTTGGGATATACTAGTCTGAGTCCTCCTCAGTGGACAAGAACAGCTTTAGAGAGCTTCCAATACAGTTCGGGCTACAGAATACCGCTAATGATTAACGGAGAACCCATGGCAGGAGGGACATCCCCTGTGACTCTGGCCGGCACAGTAGTTCTTGCTAACGCAGAAGTACTCAGTGGAATCGTAATAGCACAGATCTTGGAGGAGGGTCGTCCTTGCATCTACAACATTGGTTTTTCTCATGTGTTGGATATGCAGAATCTTATAGCTTGGACTGGGAGCCCTGAGACTGCATTACTAGCTGCAGCTGGTGCAGAGATGGCCAAGTTCCATCACCTTCCCTCTGCCTCATGGATGTGTACTGAATCCATGATGGTTGATTCACAGAGTGCTTACGAGAAGATAAGTACAGGCTTAGTGCATGCACTTAGCGGGGTTAATATCATATGGGGCATTGGCTCAATGGAGTCTGAGCTCTCAATCTCTCCAGAGCAGATGGTTATAGACAATGAAATCGCTGGTGTGATTAGGAGAATCAAAAAAGGGATCAAGGTTGACGATAATACTTTAGCCATTGACATAATTAAGAAAGTCGGGTTCAAAGGCAATTACCTACCAACACGCCACACCATGACGAACTTCAGAAAAGAGATTAGGTTCTCCAAACTATCCAATAGATACAATCGAGAAAGTTGGGTAGCTCATGGGTCAAAATCATTGGAAGAACGGGCAAGGGATGAATTAAGGAATATACTAACTGCTGAACGGAAGGAGTATCTGACATCAGAACAGAAGAGAAAGCTCCTAGAGATAGAAAAGAAGTGGTGTGCGCTATTGATTGGTTAAGGTTTTAATGAAGGCAGTTACCTGACGCTTCGTTAATAGGCCGCTTATCAATTGTTTGCTACAGAATGAACCCTAAACCTTACATCCCTCTTTGGTCCTAAGCAGCAACCCTTCGATGAACGGGCCATTTGTGGTCATGAGTACGAAGCCCCAAGGCACTTTATTCGATTACAGTGGAAATGAGGCAAAAATAGGCAGAATATGTGAAATAGGACCGAACACATGAAAAATATTATAAGCTTTTTCCGTCGGGAGGAAAAGGCGGGAGAATTTGGCTGAGGAAGTAAGATTAGGGAAAAGACACTGGATCTTAATTTTGCTGTTATCACTTATTTTATCCGTGATCGGAACGCTTGACATGGCGGTATGCAACGTAACCAGCCTGGGATTGATGTGCCATTTCACCTGGGGGATATTCGCTAGATCAACAGCACTACCAATAGCTCCCGTATTCCTCCTTCTCTTGATGATCCCAATTAAGAGGATAAGGAGCGTCAGCGTTCCAGTTCTCGTTTCAGTCTACATAGTGGGGCTTGTCATGTCATACTATGGTTTCCAAGACATGGTGACATTTGCTCTGCATCCCGTTGCACATGTAATGCCACAACTCTACTCCACTGAGGAAATAAGAAGCATTATGCTGAGTTGGTGGTGGATGCCACCTTACGAGGTAGTTCAGCAGGTTGTGCCAGGAAACGTTGCCGTGAACTGGGCTGCCTGGGGCCCTGCAATACTATTCTGGACTCTCTACATGTACACGTTCATGTTTTTCACATCAAGCTTCATGCTTCTATTCAGGCGAAGGTGGATAGATGTGGAGAGAATACCATTTCCTCACGTACTGGCAACGTATGGAACTATGGAACTTGTCCACACCGAGAATGCTAAGAAAAGGGACCTTAGACCCTACTTGATTGGATTTGTAATAGGAATCGGCATAGAGGTGCAGATACTCCTCACATATCTCTTCCCTTGGTGGCCAGACATATTCAGTTACCGCATAAACACCACTGCCGTCGGATGCGTTTGCTTTCCAGCCGATGACATACTCATGGGGACGATAGTTCGCTGGGGAAGGTTTACAAAGGATCCCCTTGCACATGCCATTTTTTACTTGGCCCCGCTTGACGTTTTATTCAGCTTCACCTTCTTTGCGGTACTCATGATCATACTAGACCAGGCGGCATACGCCTTTGGTTACTATACTGGTGCGACAACGGTGAGTGGAGGTTGCAGAGCCATTTACACCGAAGCGATGGCCTGGAAGCCACCATTCTACTGGGCATACTTGTCTTTGGGCGCCATACAGGCAATAGCCATCATGATGCTGTGGCATTCGAGGAGCTACATAGTCGAGACGGTACAAGTTGCATTACGAGGAAAATCATCTGATGGCGAGGTGTTCAGCTACAGGACGATATACGCCCTCATCCTGTTGTCCTCAATATTCATGCTTGCGTTTCAGACGCTCTCTGGAGTGACAGTGGCGGTAGTCCTCGTGGGCCTGCTGGTGACATTTCTACAGACTATAACAGACACGTACTCTCTGGGTATAAGCGGATGCCCATTTGTCCACGAGAAAGCCGTTTGGATGAGCTGGCCGCTTCGCATAATTTGGCCCGAACCGCCTTCAAGCTACTCCACAAACTGGTTCATGGCGCATGCCTTCTTAGTATGTGGGTGGAATGTGGTTCCCAATGGGACCGTCAATGGGGCACACACGACGATGAGCGTCCTGAAGATGTGCCAGCTGACTGGCACGAATACGCGTAACGCGTTTCTGTCTTTGGTGCTGTCAACCATCGTAGTAGTTCCCGTGATGCTCACGACGAGAGTATGGATCTATTATCTTCTTGGGACAAGTCGCGTGACGGTATGGGGAACTTGTGGGATGGAAAATATGTGGGACAGCGGGATTGAGCGCTACGCCTCCGCTGGAAGTGCGACAACCATATTTTCCAGCATGCTCGTGGGGGGCCTGATAACCGCGGCACTTTCACTGCTAAGGGCAAGGTTTACTTGGGTACCACTCCACCCACTAGGCTTCGCAATGGCTCCTAGCGTTGGGATACTTTGGTGGGGAAGCTGGAACGCCTTTGTCTTTGCATGGGTTGCTAAGTGGTTGACGCTGAAGGTTGGCGGCAGCAAGCTGTACGAAAACTACGGCGTGCCCCTTGTCAGCGGGTTCCTGGCAGGACTGGCCTTGGTGAATGTGTTGGCTCATCCAATAGGCGTGATAAGGTTCTTCTATCCATTCTAAACTTTCTGATAAGTGAAGACCAAGATCTTTTTCCTTAGAAAAATACTTGCATGCATGCCCTAGACCAAAGACGCTGTTGGCAAAGAAGTCATTAGGCCAATTGCTTTGTTTAACGCGGCAATCATGAGCATCGCCTTTGCGATCACTCGGGGCTTTTTCATCGTCCTCCTGCCATGAATGCTTGACTTAGATTAGATCATCGCTCACCGATATGATGCCTCATCTTATAATCTAAGATGCCAAGAAGGTTCTCCGATTACTGTTATATGCATCAACTTGCATTACCAAGTCATGCGCGGGCTCAGCCATAGGCTGGAAGTCCTAACAAGGGACGAGGTAAATGCGATAGTGGAATCGGCATTCGTTGTTCTCGAAAAGACCGGCTTCCGCTTCAAACACCCCTTGGTCCTTAAAATGTTCGAAGAGCATGGGTGCGATGTAGACTATAAGACTGAGATCGTGAAGTTGCCATCATCTTTTGTGAAGGAACGTGTCAGGGCAACGCCAAAGGAATACGGTGTGCAATCCGCAAGCACGGACTACACGATAAGGATCAACGACGGCTCCCTGAAGGGCGGCATGTGCTATGAGATCCTCTTCGTCGACTACGAGAAGATGACGAGGCGCTATGGGATGAAGGATGACTGCATCAGGGCGATAACCCTTGGGAATCGCCTTGAGAACATAAGCCATGTTACGCCATTCGTGGTACCATCAGATGTGCAGCAGGAGATATGCGATGCTGAGGCATACAAGCTCCTACTCCAATACTCGGAGAAACCCGGTGGAGTTTACATCTCCTCAATCCAATCGGCCCGAACCATAATTGAGATGGCGATAGCCGTCTGCGGAGGGGAAGAGGAGCTTAGGAAGCGGAGGTGCATCGGCTATGGAGCGGAGCCAACAACACCCCTGCAGCTCTCGAACCATGCCATCAACATCATCCTAGAGTTCTCAAAGTTTGATCTGCCCATAAGTGCCTCTGGATCGATGGTGATGCCAGGCTCGACAGGTCCAGCCACGCTTGCAGGATCTCTAGTTCTGATCACGGCTGAAACTTTGGCGGCGATATCCATGATAAACATCATCAACCCAAGGGAACCAGCTTCGTTCGGTACGGCCATTCATGTTATGGACCCATTTACGGCACTTTGCACATTCGGAGCCCCTGAACAGGGATTGGCAGGAGCTGCAGCAATACAGATAGCGCGTCACTTCGGCCTTTCGGCTGGTTGCAACGTTGGCCTGGCGGATTCCAATGTACCTGACTTTCAAGCAGGATTTGAGAAGGCCCTGGGCGCCAGCATCGCCCTTGCCGCTGGGGCTGAGGGTATTGGTGCTCAAGGGATAGTTGGAGCTGATCAAGGATGTAGTTACGAACAACTCGTAATTGATAATGAGTGGCTCGGCATGATAAGCAGGACATTTCGTGGAATAGATGTTACGCCTGAGACTTTGGCTCTTGATATTATCCAGAGTGTCGGAGTAGGTGGGAACTTCCTACGGGAGAGGCACACGATTCGGCACCTTCGAAAGGAGGTCTGGCTTCCAGATCTATTCCGCCGCCAACGTTGGGATCGATGGCTGTCAGAGGGCGGGAAGGACAGCATGATGCGCGCTAAGGAGAAGGTGAGACAGATCCTAAGGGAGAATTACCCCCCTAAGCCTGTACTAGATCCAGACATTGTAAATCAGCTCGATATGATCCTCGATGTAGCTCGTAAGAAGTCCTCTACAAGCACCATTGGGAATGTAGGCTCAGCGCGTATACCCTTCGCATAGGTCAATGCGAAGAAAGGAGTATGAATCTAACTTCTAGGGTGTAGCGCCTTGTACAAAGTTGCAGTGCCTGTGAGTTAGACAAGCGTTTGAATGGATTGTCTTGCCTTCTCTCCAATAGAAGTCAATGTGGTCAACTTCGGTATCGTCTAGAAGCATTAGGTCTGTCCACATATCACACAAGACTTGTTCATCTTCCAAAGTTGTTGTTTGAATGAGGACTTGTACATGCGAGGCTGGGAGTTAGGTAGCCTTGAACTTCTTCAAGACAAGATTGTAAAGCCTCTTACTAAAACGAGCTTCACCGAGAGTATTACTTGTGCCTATCGCAATCGAGTCTATGAAATTTAGCTCATTAATCACGAGTCAGATGAGTTCCTACC
>CAZWAU010000107.1:0-5151 GCA_964631995.1 uncultured Nitrososphaerota archaeon | reverse complement strand
CCTCCTCTATGAAGGAGCCGTGCAATCTTTCCAGCACTTCGCCATCAATTCCATTCTCAACGTACGCCACAATGCTGTTGGAGTTCACGATCGAGCCTATCAACTTAATCTCTCCGCTCGATGAGAATTCGACAAGGCAGTTTAACGCTTTCTTGACGCTCTGCATCCCCCTCCCTGCCAGGACAAGGGCTGTGACAGGCTCTGGTCGGCCTTCAACCACGAGCGCTGGCAAAGAACCTTGGACCCATGTGCCCTCCGACTCTAAGTCCTCGTCAAGGTAGCTCGTTATCTTCACCCTCGTCCCTTCCTTGAGGTAGCGGAGTGAAGCTTTGTGTATGAACTTAACACCAGAATCAGCAAGTGAAGCGAGCTCCTCCGCGCTCAACTGACCGTGCTTCTTAGCAGACCTAACCAGTTTCGGATCTGCCGTCATTATGCCCCCTACGCTCGTGACAAGCACGACGGTTTGGGAGCCAAGCGCTCCTGCCACAAGGAAGGCGGTGAGGTCGCTTCCTCCCCTCCCAAGCGTTGTGACCTCGCCATCTGAAGAACGACCCACAAAACCTGGGAGAACGGGCGTCACGCCCTCTTCTAGGAGTGGACCGAGTACCTCAGGAACCCTCTTTTCGCAAACTTCGACGATCGGCTCTGCCATCCCGTGCGCGTTGTCTGTAACAATTGGCCAATCTGGATCGGATGGGTCAAGAAAGGCAGCCTTGAGACCGAGCGATTCCAGAGATGCTGAAAAAATCCTTGCGCTCGTTCTCTCGCCCATCGACAGTATTTCGTCAAGGTGGCTTGGGGAGATCGTGCCTGACGATATTGCCTGGGTTGTGCCCAGAAGCTCGTCTGTCGTCTTTCCCATCGCCGATACCACGACTACAACCCTTCTACCTGACTTCACAACATCCACTACTGATCGAGCAGCCTTGCCGATCAGGTTTGGAGACGCGAGGCTCGCGCCACCGAACTTGACAACAACCAAATCTTTGAAAGGTTTCATACGGTTCATCACCAGAAACTTTTTTGCTAAAGTTTTGCGCGCTAATAGCTAAAGGAAAAGAACGCCACCATTTGCATCGATGCGCGCTTCAATGCCGTTGTAGGCTACTAAAAAATGTCAGCTTAAAACGTTTTCGCAGGAAGGATTCATGCTGCGAATTGAATTTTTGAGGAGCTGCGCATCAATTTTATGAATGTTCTGGTTTTGCCCTTTCTGAGCTCCTCCCTAACCCTTCTCAGCTCTTCCAATGCGATACCCAGAGTTTCATAGTAAGAGGGGCAAGAAAGCTGTATCGATGCATAAACCTCTTCGCTCTCGAAGCCCAAAGACTTAGCTAGGGAGCACATCGTCCTGAAGCTCGTTCCCCCAAGCTTTCCTAAAGTTTCAGCTTCCATGCCGCTCTTTGCTAACAAAGAGCCATAGAGGGCTGCCAGAAGGTGCGGCAGTGCAAGTGTGTAAGAAACCGCCTTGTCATGCAGCCGAGGCTTGCATCTAACGACTTTAGCTCCAGCCTCCCTGAAGCACTTGATGAACTCCCTTGATCTCCCCTCGAGCCTTGCAGGATGGACGACAGCCAAGCTTTTTCCCTTGAGCGATTCAGTCCTTGGACCGAAGAGGGGGTGGATACTCAGGACAGGCCTTCTGCTTAACCTAATGAGATTTGCAACAGGAGCTTTTACTGAAGAGATATCGATGAGCAGGCAGTCCTTGCTTAGCAAACCGTCGTATTCCAAAGCAACTTCCTCGACATGGTTCGGGGGAACGGAGAGGATGGCGCACTCCACCCACTCGCAACGTGTGCCTTTTTCTACAATTGGAAGTCCGAGTTTCCTCGAGGCTTTGCGAAGGGGGGCAGCCCTCCTCCCCGTGATCCAAACCGAGTGACCGTAGTTAGAGAGGAACCTAGCAAGCCACATGCCCATCCTGCCATATCCACCAACGATGAGAATTTTCAAAGATGCCACCGCTTGGTGGTCAGTCCCATTCGGTTAGCCAGCGCATGTCACGATCTGCCCTTATCTGTGGGCTGTCCGGATCTACCATGATTACCTCGAACCACTTGTTCGTTCCATCCTCTCCAGAGCAGTAGGAGCCCAGGACCTCCAAGTTTGGGTACTTCCTTGCAGCTCTCTCCTCCGCGATCAGCCTTCGGCTCTTTGATGGGGTGAAAAGCACAACACCAAGGTGCTTCTGCCTTCGGCCAGACCTGGGGCGAATCTTTCTCCTTCCTCCTCTAGCGACCCTTACCCTTACGACGACGAACCCTTGCTTCGCCTTGTATCCGAATCTCCTCGCCGCTGAGATGTTCGTCGGCCTCCTGATCCTGACCGTTGCTCGCTGTCTTCTCCAAGCCATCAGCCTACCGATTCTCAACTTTTCGCGCGCTTCCTCCAGTGCCACTAAGCTTGATTCGGACAGATTCGGCATACGCATTTTCACTCAAGAACAAGCTTCCTCAAGAACTCAATTAAACATTACTGGTCAAATAAACAAGCAGCTTGGGTCAAGCATTTAGCTCAGCCCTAACGAAAGGTCACATTCATCGATCTGGAGTGGAGAAGCGTTGCGAAATTCGTCCACCACGCAAGAACTGTTTTAAGATGAGGAACGCAGGTGGTACGACAGAAGAAGCGGGAGACGTTCCCTTCCTTTAGTTGGTGACCTGTTAATGTTGGCTGGCATCACAGGCAAGCCCAATGTTGGTAAGAGCACCTTCTTCTCGGCTGCCACGATGGCGATCGTGAAGATAGCCAACTATCCGTTCACAACTGTGGAGCCGAACCTAGGAATAGCTTATGTCAGGAAGAAGTGCGTTTGCAAAGAGCTTGGGGTGAAAGACAATCCGGTCAACTCGCTCTGCACCGGAACGGACCGCCTCATACCTGTTCGGCTTGTAGACCTTCCTGGGCTCGTTCCTGGCGCCCACCAGGGGAGAGGGCTTGGGAACAAATTCCTTTCCGAGGTCAGCAACTCTGATGTTTTGATACACGTTGTCGATGCTTCTGGTGGAACCGACGAGGAAGGGAGGACCGTTAAACCTGGTACGCACGATCCGCTCCTTGATATCAGCTTTCTCGAAAGGGAGTATGAGAAGTGGATACAGCAGATAATTTCTAGAGATTGGATGAAGATCGCAAGGCAGGCGGAGCTTTCTAAGAAAACGGAGGAGCTCCTCGCCGAGAAACTTGCAGGGCTTGGTATAGAAAGGGAACAGGTGGCTGGGGCTATCGAGGCATCTGGGCTGAATGTTGAAAGGCCGGTCTCCTGGGGCGAGGAGGGACTTGAGGCGCTCTCGAGGGAGCTGAGGAGGAAGGCAAAACCCATAGTGACGGCGGCCAACAAGGCGGATACAGAGGAAGCGGTAGCGAATATCGAGAGGATCAGGGCGATGGGTTTGGACATAGTGCCCACGAGCGCCGAATCGGAGCTCATGCTCAGAAGGGCCGAGGCGAAGGGGCTCATCGAGTACACACCAGGTGACAGTTCATTCAAGATCAAGGGCCAGCTGACTGAAGAACAAAGGCGCGCACTTAAGCTTGTGGAGGAAAGGGTGCTTGCAAGATGGGGTTCGACTGGTGTCCAAACAACCCTGAACAGGGCTTACTTCGAGGTGCTTGGTATGATAGCTGTTTATCCTGTTGAAGATCCAAACAAGATGACGGACCACAGCGGCAATGTTCTTCCAGATGTGTACCTGGTGCCACGTGGCACAAGTGCGAGAGGGCTAGCGTACAAAATCCACACCGATCTGGGGAAGAGGTTCCTGTACGCCATTGATGGCAGGACGAAGATGAGGCTTGGGGAGGATCATATCCTAAAGGACGGGGACATAATAAGCATAGTAAGTACTGCCTAGTTGCAAGTGCACATTCCTAAAAAACAGAGGCAGCGCTGGCCTCTTTAAGGAACTCCATATAGCTTGACAGTGCCCTTGAGATATCGGACTGGGAGATGTGCGAATTTACCTCCCCAATTGGAACTTTGTAGTACTTCGAGACCGCACTTACCCAGTCAGCTCCAAACTCTACAGATCTCAAAAGAGCATCTCCAACATCCGCTCCACCAAGCGAAAGAGCCGACTGAGCCACAATCCTCCTGACACCTGAGCCTGAAAATGACCAGCCCTTCCTCATGAATTCCTTTCTCATATAGCTGTATCGAAGCGTAACGACCTTCGGGTCTGGGGTTTGGGCCCACTGGAAAGGCGTGAATGGCTTTGGAATAAAGGCATTGAGGGAGATCGAGAGACGGGAAAATCCTTTGCTGGCTATTCTCTGCGAGAGCTCGAGAGACTCTTTTAGGTCGTTTTCTGACTCGGATGGAAGGCCAACCATGAAGTAGAGCTTCATCTTCTTCATTCCAGCCTCCCTGCAGGCAGAGGCGGCATCGATGAACTCGCCATCGCTTACTCTCTTCCCAGCCCTGAATCTGAGGGCACACCCAGCCTCTGGGGCAAGTGTTATTGTCCGAAGCCCTGATGAAGCCAGGTCCTTGGCCAAAGAGCCGTGCAAAAGCGCGTTTGGAAGAATGGAAGGGATCGAGACCTGAATACCAGAGGCTGCAAGCTCCGCCACAACCTTTTCAATTCCTGGAACGAACGAGGTGCCGGAGCCTATGAGGGTTACCTTTCTCAATCCTGTCTCCTCTAGACCGCGCTTTGCTATCTTTAGCAGGGTGCTACTTGTTCGGTACCTGAAGGGAAATGAAATATGAGAGATCAGACAGAAGCGGCATAACTGTGGGCAACCCCTGCAGGCCTCGACCATCAAGCTCTTGCCGAAGATAGGCGTTTGTTCTGGAGGGCAACGCTCGGTCACGACCTGCCTGACAACATGGGGTACACCATCCAGGTTCTGAGCGAAAGCCCTTTCACCGCTTTCAGAAATTCCTGGCACAAAGAATCCCCTTTCACCTGCCAGCACCTCTAGATCATGCTGATTCTTTGCTCCAATCAGAAATGAGCAAAGCTTCTCGAATATCGGCTCCAACTCTCCAAGAACTATGAGATCGAGGAAATCTGAAAGGATGGCAGGATTTGCTGTAGCGCATGGACCGCCGCCTATCACGAGAGGACCCTTCCTGCTTGACCTTCTTGGATTTATGCCACCTTCCAGCAGCATTCTCAGGAATGTTGGGTACTGTTCTTC
>CAZWAU010000106.1:0-6617 GCA_964631995.1 uncultured Nitrososphaerota archaeon | reverse complement strand
CGCTTCCTCCGTAGCCAAGAATGGATGGAATATGCCTTCCATTTCCTGTTCCTGCATCTAGAACGCATCTGCCCATCGTGAACCTTCCACAGATCCTTTCGATCGAAGAGAATGGCCTACTCCTTTTCGCATCGAAATCCTCGGCTATGGCATCGAATGTATCTCTCACCATGCGCACTATTTCCAAACCTGTCATCACTTCAACACAGCTGAACCACAAAATTTAGGAAAGGACTCATCATCGAACTATGGGCTCAGCCTGAACCTGTCCCTTGGGAATAGAACGACTTCCCGGATGTTCTTTGCTCCCGTGATAGCCATAACGAGCCTGCTGAACCCTATGGCCCAACCTGCATGCGGTGGCATCCCATAATCGTAAACTCTAAGGTGGTAGTCGAAACTCTGCGGATTCAGACCCTGTTGTCGCAACCTCTGGATAAGTTCATCCTTTGAGCTGACCCTCTTGCTTCCAGATCCAAGTTCCAAGTCTTTGTACATCATGTCGAAAGATTCGCTGAGTTCCTCATTTTTTTCGCTCTTCGCCGTGTAGAAAGGTCTAAGCTTTATTGGCCATTCCGTTATGAAGTAGTAACCTTCGAAGGACTTGCCGAGACTTTCGAGAGCTTTTCCAGCCAAGTCCTCGCCGGACCTAAACTCTTCTCCAAGGTCACGTATTTTTTCAACAGCCTCCATGTATGTTATCCTCCTGAAGGGCGTCTCCGGAGCTTTTATATTGAGTCCCAGAATTTGAAGCTCGTTGGAACACCTTTTCAAGATATCTTCATGAACCCTCCTCACCATGCCCTCTGCAAGGCACATCACATCCTCGGCGTCGGCGAATGCCTCCTCAACATCGATCGAAACGAATTCGTTCAAGTGTCTAACGGTGTTGAAAGGTTCAGCTCTGAAATAAGTCGCGATCTCAAAGACGCGACCAAGAGATAATGTAAGCTGCTCCTTGTATAGCTGAGGACTTTGGGCTAAGAAAGCTGCTGTCTCGAAGTATGGAGTTGGAAAGAGGGAGGCACCTCCTTCTGTCGCTGTGGCGATTATTTTTGGCGTTATGACCTCCACCAATCCCATCTCCGAAAGGTAGTTTCTGCAGGAACTCAAGATCGCAGCCTCAAGCCTGAACAGTGCGACATTCGATCGTGTCATGAGATCTAGTGCTCGTGCGTTGAGCCTGGTGTCCAGTCCAGACTTTACCTTGTCCGTTGGGTCTAGCGGTAATGGATGCACCGACCTGTTCAGTACCTTGATTGAGGTTGGAACGATCTCTATTCCACCTGGAGCCTGCTTCATCTTTCTCACCTTTCCATTAAGGAGAACGACATCGTTAATCTTCAGGGTGTCGATCAGCCTTCCGGTCTCCTCGTTGGATCGGTCCCTCGTCCAGGTAGCTTGGACAAGGCCGAGGTGATCCCTGATCAAAAGGAACTTGATTCCGCCAAGGTCCCTCTTCTCGTGGACCCAGCCAGCCAGGCAGACCTCTTTTCCCTCGCTTTCTTTTACAACCGAGGTGTCGATATATTTCAGGTAAGCCTCACCCCAAGCTAGGCAAACTCGATCCTTATGTCGATCCCTTTGATCATCTTCGCAAGCCTTTTGAGAGACTCGATTTCAGACTTTTTCCGCCGCACTTGCCTGCTGAGAATTATTTTAGTCTCGGTTGTGCCATCTGGCAGCCAGATGGTGTTCAGGGCCATTATTGTAGCGGGAGCGAGCAAGCTCTCCAGAAACTCCCTTACGTTCTGGCCATCCTCGATAACCTTGACCCTCCTTCCATACTTCCTCGACAGATCTTTGATAATTTTCCTTCCTTGGGTCAGAAAGTTATGGGATTGGTTCTTGCCAAGTACAAGTACAAGGTACTCCCCATCCAATATCGCCTTCCTGAAGACTGTGTCCGAAAGTTGGTGAATGCCTTGGGTCTGCTCCAAAAGAAATTTCGATATTTCGAGATCCGTTTGTGAGTACTCGCCAGATTTAATCTTCCTGTCACAACTCTTGCAGAGGACATTGCTCCTTAGGCAGAAGTCATCAAAAGGAGTCTGCATCTCGGCTCCTTCCTGCGACGAAGTTTTCTGCGCCCTTTATGCGAAGCAATCGCGTCCTCTCCAAAATGGTTTTTAGCACATAGTTCCAGCAAGCCAAAATGATGCCTTAAATCTTTTCTCTCTAGGAGGCGGGTAGAGCATAAAAAACGCCAGAATGTTAATCTGGCGGAAGGCCCCCAAAATCGATTCCTAATGCTAAAATTCCATTATGATGGATTTGCTCATCGTTTGGCTTGTCTAAGGCTTAAATCCACCCCACGATCCGACTATCTGGCGAGGAAAGTTGCCGATAACGGACCCGATCCTGAAGCAGATAGCGCAGAAGAGAAGGCTACATTTCATGATATGCAGGGACTGCGGCTCTAAAAATCCAATCAAGGCCACAAAGTGCAGGAGATGCCACGGAAAAGACCTTAGGCCGAAGAAACGTGAGGTACAGGCAAAGAAGTAGCCCAGCCAGAGCTTAAGGTATACACTTGCTCGGCGCTATAACTATGCGCCAAAAGTACTCTCGATCCAACCTTTGATTTCGTCCCTCACCTTTCTGACCTTTACAAGTATTTCGTCATCGGTACCCCTGAATTGCGATGGATCTTGGAAACTTTTATGAATTACCTTCTTGCCTGGAAAGAAGGGACATGCTTCTCTGGCATCGTCACAAACTGTAACGACATAATCGAAAATTTCCCCCCGGAACTCTTCGATGCTTTTCGAACGGTTGGCAGAGATGTCGATTCCAATCTCCGCCATCGCCCTTACTGCGTAAGGATTTATTGCTGTCGGAGCTATTCCAGCGCTGTGTGCTTCGTATCTGGATCCATATAGGGAGTTCAGCAATCCCTCTGCGATCTGGGAACGGGCGGAATTGTGTGTGCAGATGAACAGGACGCGCTTTTTTAACAGATCGATCATCTTGCGTCTTTCCATTTCCTCATTCTGAGTGCGCTTAATATCCATTTTGATTAACTATACATCGAAGATTTCTGTCGAAAATTCAATTGGCTTGCAGCTCCTCTCTTTGCGTGCATATACTGTGAGATGAATATCGTCTAAAACATCGAAAATAGCAGTACAAAGTGTCCATGAGTTATAGATACTATTTGGCTCATTCAACGTCGAGTATAGGATCTCGAGGACGCGCTTTTCAGGTGCATCTTCCCCATTTGACATCATTTTGACTCCCTGCTCATACCTGATTCGACTCGATTCGCTCACCCTTTGCACGATTCCACGAAGGCCAGTTGAGACGTAGTGGTTGGTATGGAAGAACCTGTCCTCGACCTCTGTTATGTAGTACATTCGACTTGTTGTCTCTAAATTTACAGCCCTTTTCTCATTTAATGAAACGAGATTATAGCTGAATCCGGAGGCCCTTTCAGGCAAAAGTGCCCGATCCAGGGCATCTTCTATCGAGGAGGCTTCGAGCATCGACCTGTCGATGAGGTGCCTTGGAATTCCTACTATTGGATCGGGCGTTGGCATGGCGTTCCCGGTCATGATGATACCTCGAGAGTTGAAGGAGAAGGCGTTGCCAGGTATCATTCCAGGATAGCAATAGACGAGAAATGGAGTTCCTTTGTCAGGTTTGGCTACCAAGATGAAAGCATTATTTTCGTTTTCCCTTTCTCCATCTTCATTGTGTCCCAAAACAATCCTGTATTTGTCCTTGAATATGACGGTTGAACATCCAATGGTTGGATACTCATACTTGAAATTAAGGAGAATGAGATCATTGTAGTCAATGCCTGAGCCTTCCGATATTCCCCTAATCTCTTCCATGTATAGATGGAAGTTCTTGTTCGCAATTTCAATCAGTTCCTTATGTTTTCTTTCATTTAAGTTTCCTCTAATCCTCTTTAGCGTCTCGCTCGATTCGACGAACCTCTTTATCTTCTGCTTAAAATGGTTTCCGATCTCAAAGCCCATCTCGTAGTTTGAACCGGATACGTGAAAGACTTCTATTGGAAATTCGTTGCTCATGATTTTAATGTAACCGTTCGTATCAAAAAGCCTTTCGTTAGGGTTTTGACACAGTAGATTGGAACAACCAAAATTAGATAGACGATGGCCAAATAGGCATAGGTGCTGCGCTGGACTTACCTATGCCAGTAAGAACAGGTTATGAAAAAAGGGCCGTCGGTCCACCGGATTAGGGTGCGCGGAAGGGAACAGAATTCTAGCTGACGACTTGGTGCATGGACTTTCGCATCGTGCAGAAACAGGCCCCATAGCTACAAGATAGCAGCATGGGACTTGTCATTTCCGCCGAATTCATAGGCAAAAATGATATGATATGTCATAACGGTAAAAATATTTATATCGTTGTTAGGATTCATACCAAATGCCATGACAGAAGAGGAAAAGAAGCCGGAAGAAGAAAAACCTTGCGAGGAGAAGCCTGCTGAAGAGAAGCCTGCAGAGCAATAATCCAACTTCTCAATTCAAGGGACCAGTCAGTAGTGCCGGGTTCGCCTCGCTCACCCATTTTCTTATAAACAGCTTTTGTTCTGATCGAGGACGTGACAGAACTAGTAAAAACCCATAGGGACAGGCCAGCGGTCCGCGTCTTGGAGGAAGCCGAGAAAATTGAACTGATCGCCGACTTTGAGCGTTCAGAAATCTTGCGCCTTCTGGACAGATGCCCAATGACGGAAACCCAGCTCTCCGAAGCATTTGGTCTTACTAAAGCATCGATTGGGTACCACCTAAACCTTCTGATGGAAGGCGGCCTCATAGAGATAGTCAAGACAGAGGTAGAAGAGCACGGAATCATGCAGAAATACTACGCATCGAAGGCAGCGGTATTCATACCAGATTTCGACTGTGCTCCCAAGCAAGTAGGTAAGCAACTAATCTACAGCAAGAAAGAGTGGGTGAGAGGCATTTTGAACGCTTTCCGAGGAGCTGGAAACAAAAATCATCCGCAGATAGATTCTGATACAATGGATGAATTGGCTACGGATGCTCTGAAAAAACTGACGGTTATCGGTCGGGCATTTGAGAAGGAAACAACTTCAGATGACAGGGAACTTATTCTGTCTAAAATATACCACAAAACGCTCGTTGAACTCGTAAGAGACCCAAAGTGGAGGGGCCATTTCGATGGAATTTTCAAAACGAAATCTTCAGTTATAAAAAAAGGCCAACGAAGGCAGTAACCACTGTAGAAATAATTAGGGCGATGGACGCACCGACGAGAGGGGCGAATTCTCTTTGAGCCCCCATGGTCAACGTTCGGGTCTCGATCGACTCAGGAATCGAGAGGAGGTAGCTATCAGTCAACCTGAACTGGGCAATGACCTAGGTAATAATGACTTTCCTCATCTCCAACGCCACGATCGCTGTTACGATCATGTTGGTCTTCGCAGGCTTGGCCTTCGTCTCTCAAACTAGACATCTGTCGGCTAGGGCCGTGAGGGTAATCCCAATAGAGATAACATTAGAAAGTTAGCCCTATGGACCTTGCTTCGCAGTACTCAAGCTTATCCACAATCGGGTTTCAGGTAGAAGATGCGAGGGAGGTGAAGGGGAGCGAAACCCGCGTTCCAGTCTTTGGAGGCGGGATTCTCGCAAGGATCGAGAGAAAGGAGGACCACATAGCGTTTGTCGTCTCCGACAACTCTGTGATACCTCCATTCTTGGAGGTAAGGCTTCTTCGATGTCGACCCCAGGGATATCGGGACAAGTAGATTCGATAAGAAGTTCTCGAGGAATCTGAGGGCGATGATCAATGTGGCTAAGAAAGAAAAAGTCAATGCTCTCATATTACAGGGAATACAAGCCAGAAATATGGAGAGCCTTCTTCACCTAGGGGGGTGCCCTCGCCAGTTTAAGGTGAGTGGGTCGGGCAGGATTCGAACCTACAATCTCCACATAACGTGCCACTTAAGGTGGATCTCGCCTAGGCGTGCCATGTAAGGGTGGCATCTTAACCAGGTTGGACGACCGACCCATCCTGTGCTTCTAGTTTTCGAAAGTTAAATTTTTTGGTTCTGCACAATGCACACTGTCATGACATCCAATTGGTCTACTTTCGACATCCTTCAAAGCAATCTGCACCTTAACATATTTTGCGAAAAGATTTTTTGCAGGATCCATCCCAGAGGTGAAAACAAAGCAAAAGGAAGGGCAGATATCGATTTGATCAGAGACATAGTCGTGATTAGTAAAGAATCTTTCAATCGATATTTGGATTGCGAATTATGGCAGCACGCATTCATTGGCTAACGCCTTTAAGCTCACTTGTAAAATCCCTCAATGTGTCTTCACTTGCTTCCGGATGCCCAAATAGTTTGTCTACGTTTTCCGACTTTCAGAGGGAGCTTGAGGTTTTTTCGTCTTCTTCCTGGTAACTACAACAGCCAATAAGGTGATAACTGCAGCTGTTGCTGATGCAAGCGCTACGTACTCGTAAGTTGTCACAATTTTTCTCTGCGCCTCGAGCTGAGACAGGACAGAGTAGTAGTTTTCGCGGATCGCATTGTTGTCATCCTGAAGCTGCCTGTAAGCTGTCTCGATGTTTTCATAACTTGAGGTAAGGTTTTCAAGCCTCGCCCAGAT
>CAZWAU010000105.1:0-3047 GCA_964631995.1 uncultured Nitrososphaerota archaeon | reverse complement strand
CATTTGGAACCATTTCCATCAAGAGGCGATAGACGAACTCCTTCGAAAATCATCTCGTTCCTTTTCTTAACAGTTTCAGCTCGCTCCCTTCTCCTTTCAAGGTCAAGGCCCATCCTCTCGATCTCCCTTTTCGCTCCCCTCATGCCTCTCTCCATGAACGACCTGAATATCTTGGCTCGATCTTTCGAACCTCGTCTCCTAAGATCAGCTCCAGGTCACCAATAGTTAGCTGGAAGAGCTGTATTTTCTCATACAAAAGCTCCAATATGTAGTCCTCTATCGTGCCCTTCATCGTAAGGTTGAATATGTAAACATCCTTTTCCTGTCCAAGTCTATGAACCCTTCCGATCCTCTGTTCCACCTTAAGTGGGTTCCAGGGAAGGTCGTAGTTGACCACTATGTTGCAGAACTGCAGGTTCATGCCCTCACTCCCCGCCTCTGTGCAAACTAGAACTTTGGCATCTTCCTTGAAGGATTTCAAAGAAAGCTGTCTCTCTTTCTCGTCCATGGCGCCGCTGTAGCAAGCAACCTTCGTCCCGATCTTTTCCAAACTTGCCCTGACATATTCTTGCGTTTCAAGGAATGTCGTAAAGATCAAGATCTTTCCAGAGGTTGCCCGGACCAGCTCCTTGACAGCGCCGCACTTGCTGTCTTCTCCGACGCTTTTGGCAAGTTGAAGCAATTTACCAAGTTCCTTGGCCTCATCCGGTCCAGCTTTCTCCATCCTTTTTCTTAAAGCCTTTGAGATCGCAGGTGTGCTGCTGGCGAGCTGCCTCTGAAGCGTAATTAAAAGGAACACTTCGGTCGCAGCTCTATCCCTTTTCGCCTTTGGTAAAGCAAGGTAACGGGACCTAACGTAATTCGTTACGGCTTCGTAAAGCTCATGCTCGCATTGTTTCGATGACATCCTAACGGTTTTGGAGAATCTTTTGGTAAATGGCAGGTTCGTCTCCTTCCTCGTCGTCCTTACCATTACCTTCGAAAGGAGTTCTTGGAGTGCTAGCCTGTTAGCGACCCTCCTTCCCTTCGAGTCGGCTAGAAACCTAGATTCGAACTCGAGGCGAGAACCGAGCAATCCAGGCCTAACGAGATCGACTAGGTTATACAGCTCCCCAAGATTGTTCTGAAGGGGCGTTGCTGTCAACATCAGTAAATACTTACTCGAGAGGGCTTTCGCCAGCTTGTAGTTTTGCGTTCTGGAATTTTTAAGGCGGTGAGCCTCGTCGATTATCAGCAGATCCCAGTAAGTTCCACATATTTTTTCCTTTACACTCGACCTTTTGGCCGTGTCTATGGAGATTATCATCTTCTCATGCTTGTCATAGCCTTTGAACTCTGGATCGTGAGGCGAAGCGACAGTAAATTTCTCCTGAAACTTCGTTCTCAGCTCCTCTTTCCACTGGTACGTGAGGGCGGGCGGAGTTAGAATAAGGACTTTGGACACTAGACCCATCAGCGCATATTCACTATAGATCATGCAGGCCTCTATGGTCTTGCCCAGCCCCACCTCGTCAGCTAGCAGAGCCCTTCCTTCCATCTGATCGATGACCTTTAACACAGCTGATACTTGGTGCGGCATCATTACGATTCTCGACTCAAGAAACGGACCTGAAGCGAGAGCGCAAGTCCCACTGGACAACTCGTAAGAACTCAGGCACAGGTCGAGCCAATCAAGAGAGTTGAACCGGCTGGCCAATAGGGAATCGGCTATCCCATAGGGATCGCGAATCCTTAAATTCAGGAAACCGGTTTCTTCTTCTGATGGCATAAACCTACCAACATCCAAACTTGAGGATATTAGTCATTCCCCTCTTCCTGTACTCTGCAAGCAACATTGTCCTGCTGCATGTCCTAGCCCAGGGAGGTGCTGGATGAAACCATATATCCGGAAGCCCTTAGCTCTGGTCTATAAATTTGCGCCAAGAGCTAATCAGGGAGACTGTCGCTGGATTCATCTCCGAATCTTACCAGTGTATTCATGAACTCGTTAAGCACTTGGTCGAATCGGCAAAGACACCCAGACAGGAACTCTTCCTCTTTAAGGAGGGCAGAAGGAAGAACGTTGAGTACTCGAACCGATTTTTCCTAAGGGCTTCGACAGAATACTCGAACCCCCAATTGACCTTAGAGGATCTACAGGGGATCCTTGTGGCAAGGATATTGGAGGCATGCGCAAACCACGCATTGGAGACCAATGAGAAGATCTCGGAAAACAGCATCGAAGTGATAGCGAAGAGGGTTACGGAACCACCAAAAGGCGTTGTCGTTCCATTTCTGTTGATAACGGACGATGTCGAGGCTGATAGGTACTCTGTCAACCCCCTTAGAGAATCGATCGTGGCAACTGGCCAGAGCGCGTTTCCAGCCCACAGCATCAGAACGGATGGGCTGAAGATAGATGAAACATTCCTGAGGAAATACAAGGATATTCTTGTCTCTGCGGACGAAGCCTCAAGGATCCAGTATTACGTGGAGAATGAAGAAAGGTATGTCGATGCTGTGGACTCAATGAAATATGACCAGCTTGAAAAGCTGTCTGATCTACTAGGAATCCAACTGGTCATGCCCGCCCTACGGATGCCACTTGAAACGCTTAGCTCTGAAAGATCGGATGGTCCAATGCACCACCTAATTCGACAGGCTCACAGTAGTTATGAAACCCTAAGTCTCCTTTACCAACTGATGGGGAGGAGCATAACGAAGCGCAAGACACTTCTCCTTGTAGTGCCACACTCGAGCAAAGGCTTTGGCTCAAAAAGGGCAGCATCAGGAAGGCTTGTCTTTGAAAATGAAACATTGAAGTCGATCAAGGTTCACTACAGGCCAACCCTGCTCTATCCTAACGACGTTGACTCGAGCGACGTGAGCGTTGCAAAGGCTTGTGACAATCTTTCGGTAGAGGCAAAGGACATCTTGGAGTACAGCTTCATAAAAACACCAGTTTCGCCCCAATTTGCCCTTTATTCAGTACTTTCGCCTGAAGCAGCGGCAATATGGCATGGCGTTGGGCTTCAACAGGGAGGAGAGGTTGTGAGAAGTTACTACAG
>CAZWAU010000104.1:0-3984 GCA_964631995.1 uncultured Nitrososphaerota archaeon | reverse complement strand
TAGCCACGTTTAGGGACACAAGCAAGAGGTAAAGCAGGTTAACCCTAGATACGTTTATGCCCGTTGAAATTGCAAGCTCCTCTGAGATCAGGCTCAAAACGATATTTTTGTATATGGTTTTGGTCAAAATTACTGCGAAGGCTGAGAAAAGCACAGCGAACATCGTATCCAACAATCCAACGCTGGCTATGTCGCCAAAAAGGGCCTCAAGAAGTTCTGGCTCGGGCATGATGAGTATCCCAATGGCAAGGGCAAGTGTAAACAGAGCTCCAACTATTGTTTCTGGAGACAACCTTGTGACCTTCTCGATGTGGGATATTGCAACTGCAGATGCAAAAAGAAAGGCGAAAGCTCCTAAAAATGGGTTGAATCCAAATAGAATTCCAATGGCAAGGCCGGGAAGAGCAACATGCGAAAGAGCATCACCAACCAAGGCCATTTTCTTGATCACTATTAGAGACCCCAAGTAGCCTGCTGAAAATCCAACAGAAACTCCAGTTAATATTCCAAAAGCTATACCATCAATCAAGGAGTTCAAACCCTCAATTCGCGCGTTTTTAAGACCGTTTCGCTGCCGTAAATCTCTCTTAGCAAAGATGGATTCGTTATCTCCTTCGATTCTCCAAAGAATATGACCTTCCGATTTAAGGCAAGCATGTAATCTGAGAAATCCCTGACGATGTGCGCATCATGCGATATCAGCAATATTGTCATCTCATGCTCCTTCTCTAGCCTGTTAAGCATCTCGTAGATGGCCTCCTCACTATCCAAGTCGATGCCAGCGGTTGGCTCGTCGAATAGTAAAACATTCGGCAGATCCATTACGGCAAAGGCTATCAACGTCCTTTGCAACTGTCCCCCTGACAGGGCACCAAGCTGCTTGTCGGAGAGTTCTTCGAAGTCCAATCCAACCAAATTGAGGCAATTGTCTGCGCTTAGGCAGCCTGCCTTTACCACAGCCTTCTTGAATGAAAGGAACTCCCTAACTGAAATCGGTATGTCTCCTACTGAAAGCCTTTGGGGTACATACCCTATCTTAACTTTGCCATGCCAAACGATTCTTCCATCATGGGGCAAAAAGTTCATCAATGTTTTGAACAGAACCGACTTGCCAGCTCCATTTGGCCCTATCACAGCCAGGATCTTGCCTCTCTTGAGCTTGAAGCTCACGTCATCGAGTATTGTCTGTCCTCGTATCTTTACAGTTAGGTTGGAAACCTCGAGGATAATGTCCGACATGCTGCCATTGGGTGATACCAATCTCAAACCTCCCAGATTCTTGTGTCCAATCGATGAAAGGTGTAATTGTTCCCATAATGGGCTCTAGGTGTCAAACATGTTTTGCCAGGATAGACTCTAACTGAACCTTTGGGACCGCGCCCACGATCCTGTCAACAAGTTTGCCTTCCTTGAATATCAAAAGGGTTGGAATACTATTAACGCCAAATCTCATAGGTATCTCTGGATTCTCATCCACGTTAAGCTTGCCAAAAACTATCTTGCCCAAATATCTGGATGCCATCTCATCTATAATTGGTGAGAGCATTCTACAGGGGCCACACCATGGAGCCCAGCAGTCGATGACCAACAAATTGTATTTTCTCAGCAATACATCAAAGCTCGAATCCGTCACATGCAAGGCTTTAGAATCTTCCCTTTTCACAAGCTCCTTCATAATTTTCTCGAGCTTCTTGGCCTTGATCCTCTCAATCTCTTCGTCTTCCAAGTTTTTGCTTACCCCGCGCTTCCATTATTTCGAGCTGCCAAACCTCATCGATTTGATAACAATTATCTAAAAAATCTGCAATATGTTTTCAACTTGGTACTCTACCGTTCTACCGTTTACTCTTCTCATACCTTTCCTTTTCGACTCTCTATCTGCCGTTTGAGCATCTTGGTATTCGATCCTCACCGATAAAGGTGGCTGCATTTTGTATGGGCCTATCTCATTGACCTTGCCCAATGCTCTCTTCGCCGCCTCCTTAATCAATCTTCCAGAAGTCTCGGGCGGAAGGCATATTGCAGAGAACCTGCTCCTTCCTTCCTTCACCGCTACCGTTTCGATTTTTGGCACTAAGCTCACAGCTTCCTTTGTGGCTGCAAGGTCTCCAACTACCAGGACCGTCGGAACGTTGTAGTGGCCTGCCGTTGCAGCCCAAAATCCAATTTCGCCAGTTTTGACTCCATTTATCCACATGTTCACTATCGAGTCACTAAATGTGTGGCTCAAGACTCCGCAAGCAGTTCCCGCCATGCTGTGTGCTGCAATTATGAACATTGCGTCGAAGGTTTCATCTAGAGCCTCAAGTTCAGATGGCCTTCTTCCCCTCAGGAGCCTTGCCCTAGGATCGATCTCTTCTAAAAGTATTCCATGAGCCCTCGATTCTCCATGCCCATCGTTTACAAGGATCTCCTTAGCACCAGCTTCAAAAGCTCCCTCTATTGCTGCATTCACATCCTTGGTCAAGAGCTTTCTAGAAGAAATATACTCTGCTCCGGGTGGATCGATAACGTCCCAATGGCCCACAACGCCAGTCGCTCCTTCTAGATCGGTCATCACGTACAGTTTCATCTTCTGTTTCCTGCCTCCATCGAACCCTTGTAGGTTAAAACTATTTCGAACTCCTGCACATGAACCTTAGTTAGGTTCTTTGCTCCTTTATCGCTAAATTTCCGTCAATCCTGCGCATGCCAACTTGTCTCTTGCTCGATGAGTTTCTTCCACTCAGACAGGTTTAACATAACCCCAATGTTCCAATGCTCTTTTTAGTTCCTTGTGGCTCTCAGCATAATCCCTAAGCGGGATCTTCTGCATTGTAGCATCTATCGATTGCCTAAGTGCTGCAGCTCCAGCCCTAATCCCGTCAGGATGCCCGTCAACACCCCCTCCAGCTTGGATCACTATATCTTTACCTAAGATTGCCATGACATCCGGCACTATGCCAGGATGAAGACCGCCCGAAGATACAGGGAAAACGCTCCTCCTTCCGTACCAGTTTTGGCCTAGAACGTTACCGTGAGACCCTACCGCTCCATCTTGCAGCATTTGTCTGAGGTCTTGGACCTCGCCCCTCTCGCCCACGAGCTTCCCCACGACCGTTCCGATGTGCATCTGGTCGCATCCTATCAGCCGTGCAACTTGTGCTATCACAAGCATTGAGACACCATGGTATGGATTTCTCGTAAAGGTCGAATGGAACGCCCTGTGGGCATGAATCGCAAGCTTAAGGTCTTGGCATTCGTTCCTCACAGTCTGCAGGCCTGCCCATCCTACAGTGAGTATGTCGACCATGACGTATTCACAACCTAGATCTGAGGCGAGCCGTGCCCTCCTTACCATCTCCTTAGTCTCAGCGCTGATGTTGATCAAGTAACTTTTCTTCTCTCCAGTCTCCCTCTCAGCCTTGTCCCTGAGCTTCAGTGCCAACTTCGCCCTTTCACCAAACTTGTTGAAGCTTTGCGATGTCAAGTTCTCGTCATCCTTCAAAAGGTCGATGCCACCTACCCATGCCTCATAGCCAACTCTAGCATGCTCAGCCGATGTCATCCCAACCTTCGGCTTAGGTACCGTTGCTGTCAAAGGCCTTGAGCGCTCCTTGAATATTCTCCTGATACCTTCTATTCCAAACTGCGGACCCCTGAATGAATGTACTATGCTCTTCGGCCACTTGACAGATTCAAGCCTGAGATTCTTTACGGCCTTCATTCCAAAAATATTTCCAGCTATAGAACTGAATATTTGGGGCATGTTGCCAGGTTCAAAAAGTTTCACAGGATAAGCTATTTTGACATGGTCTCCATCGATCTCGAATGCCTTCGCACTTAGCTTCCTTATCCTCGGCCTCATCGTTGTTACCTCGGTCCATGTACCATTCGAGCTCTCGGAAGCAACCCTTCCGACAGCCTCCTCCATCGATATCCCTTCCGAAGGCTCAACCCTGAACATACATATGAGGTCGCTTTCCGCTGGTACATACTTTGTAT
>CAZWAU010000103.1:0-4035 GCA_964631995.1 uncultured Nitrososphaerota archaeon | reverse complement strand
ACTGTATGGCTTGAACTTTCTTATCGATCTTCTCTTACGGATCGCGTCCCTAACTTCCATAATATTTTCCTCCCATGTTATATCATCGCATGATAAAAAATAAAAAGCCCTTAATATATCTTTTTCAAGTAAATTGCTGCCTTTCCCGAAAGTTGTTCAGTTCCCCATGTCTTTCTTATCTTCATCAAAAGTTTGATGATCTGTAACAGAAAAATGGACAAAGGTTTTCCATAATCTCATCGAATTCCTGACTATGTATTTCGCAAGACCTGGATGCTCGGCGCCATCATAGATCTATTGAGCGCCTTGCTCACACAATCGCTTTCTTTATGAACTCTTTATGCAGAGCTCTGACAGCTTTCATTGCGTCCGCCTCCTTGGTTACAAAACTTATGTTCAGCTCGCTTGAACCCTGGGCTATCATGCGCACATTTACGCCAACATCAGCCACGGCCTTAAACATCCTTGCAGCAACGCCTGGAGTTCCCTTCATTCCTTCACCGACGGCCGCAATTACAGATACATCGGATTCTGCTTCAACCTTCTCGCCTTCCCGTGCAACGTCCTTTTCCAGGGCATCCTGGGCCTTTTTTAGAGATTCCCTTTTGATAACCACGCTTATGTTCGTTTCAGAGATGCTTTGTGAGATCATCATGATGTTAATCCTGGCCTCGGCAAGCCTGCTGAAAAGTCTTGCAGCTGTACCGGGCTCCCCCACCATCGAAGAGCCCTTAATCGTGAGCATCCCGACATCGTTTATCATTGAGATGACCTTTACAATGGAGGGGAATGGTCTTGAAAGCTTGTCTGTTATGAGCGTACCTTCGTGCTTTGGATTGAAGGTGTTTTTGAGTCTCAAAGGTATCCTCTTCTCAACCAGAGGTTCGAGTGCTCTTGGATGCAGTGATTTCGCGCCCAAAACTGCCATATCGGCTGCCTCCTCGTAAGTTATCTCTGGAACGGTCACAGCCTCCGGTTCTATTTTTGGGTCGGCTGTCATTATGCCATCTACATCGCTCCAGATTATCACCTCATCAGCATCTATCGCATCTGCCAATATTGTCGCCGTGTAGTCGCTGCCCCCACGTCCCAAGGTCGTTGTGATTCCATCTTCAGTTCTGCCTGCAAATCCACCAACGACAGGTATGACCTCATCTTCAAGAAGTGGGCATAGAGTTGACTTTACTTTTTTCCTTGTAAGCTCCACGATAGGGGTCGCTCCACCAAAGCGGTCGTTTGTTATTATGCCCACCTCCCCTCCAGTAAATGACTTTGATTTCAAACCACAACTTGTAAGCGCTGCGCACGCTATTTCAGAGGAATATCTCTCTCCAAAACTTAGGACATAATCGATGCTTCTGGGACTCGCTTCCCTCAGGTGCATTATGGCTTGCAAAGCCTGTTCAAGTTCCAGGTCAGCTCTTGAAAGGTTCCCTTCAAGCCAAATTGGTACATTGGCGATGGAATTTGATATAATGGAACTGTGCTCCTTCCTTAATTCTATTAGGAAATTTTCCACCCACTCTCTTTTGCCCAATTCAGCTTTTTTCGCAGCATTAAGTAGCCCGTCAGTTACGCCCTTCAATGCAGATACGACCACAACCAAATCGTTGCCCTTGTAGCCAGACACAATGTTGCATATAGCTCGAAACCCAGCTTCTTTCACCGAACTCCCACCGAATTTCATAACGTACCTCATTGCAACTGCACCTCACGAAGTTAAAGCATCGTTCGCATAACCATCTTTTAGACGGTTTTAATATTTTATGTGCTTCTTGCAAAATAGGCACTAGAATTTTTATTTCAGAAAGAAGATGCGCAAGGCCGATCGACAGCCAAAACTCTGAGCTGAAATCCTTAGCCACAATTGCATCTCAATCATCTATTTTTAGTAATCTTTTTGTGCTTCAAGAACACTGCTAGCTAAATGTTAAAAATAGCATTGGCTGTGCCAATGTTGGCGTTTGAAATACAGATGGACAGGCGATATCCCTGAGGCACTACCTCGACGAAGTCGACTTTGAAACGATCAAGCAGAGATTTGAGGCTTTCTGGAACCGCGAACCCTTGAAGCCTCCACTTCTTTATATTACAGCTCCAAGGGAAAAACAGGTTGCGATCGATCTTCCAGTTCCAGAAAGCATTGAGGAAAGGTGGACAAACGTCGATTATGTCCTCAGGAGGGCTGAACTATATCTTGAGAACACTGTTTTCTTGGGGGATGCTGTGCCTTGGTATTGGCCAAACCTTGGACCGAACTCCTTTACAGCATTCCTAGGCGGAGATCTAACTTTCCTGGACGAATCAACTTCGTGGTTGTTCCCATTCATTGATGATTTGTCCAGATACGAACCGCAGTTGGATAAGAACGGCAAGTGGTGGAAAATAATGGATGAGCAGCTAAACTCTCTCTGCGAGATTGCTCGAGACCGATTCTTAATTGGTATCCCGGACATTCACTATGGAGGCGATTCTTTGGCTGCCGCCTTTGGAACCGGAAATCTGGTAAAATCGATATATCTTGAACCGGAAATCGTAAAATCACTTGTAAAAAAACTGGCGGACATCTGCATCCAAGTTTTTGACCACTACTATGGCAAAATTTCGCGCATACAGAGAGGCTGCATAACGTGGATTCCTGCTTATTCCAAAGGCAAATATTTTGCCCTTCAGGACGACTTTACGGGTCTTCTGTCCCCTAGATTATTTAAAGAGCTATTCTTGGAAGACGATGTCGTGCGCCTTTCGAAATACCTTGACAATTCGATCTTCCATCTAGATGGCCCAATGGCATTGGGAAATTTAGATGCATTGCTTAATGTTGAGTCGCTCGATGGAATTCAGTGGGTTCCAGGAGCTGGAGCTGAGCCGATGTCGAAATGGGTTGATGTGTGCAACAAAGTCCTCAGTGCCGGAAAATGTCTTCAGATTTCGTGCTCACCCGAGGAAGTCCGCTTTTTGCTTTCGAAATTGAGACACGAGGGGCTTTTCATAAGCACATCCTGCGGTTCAGAAAAGGAGGCACGCAGTTTGCTAAAATTGCGATAGCTTCATGGTAAAAGGAATAACGCCTTAAATTGGTCCTTTCAAGGTAGTACCTTCGCATCCAAACCATCTATATTATAAGCTCCTACTTACGATTTGGAGATTCGATTTGAGATGAAAGCTTTAGAACTCCATGAGCATATGCAAAAAATCGGAACCTGGGTTGATTGGCAGCGCACTAGAGACCGTTTCCTCGCTGGCGATCCGGAGTCAGAGGTAGAGGGCATAGCCGTATCTTGGATGCCAACGTTCTTCACGCTCAATGAAGCACTTAAAGCAAGGTGCAACCTGTTCATAACCCACGAGCCGCTCTATTCGGCTATCGTAGACGGTAAAGGAAAGGTCATCGGGGGCGCCGTACTGGAAGAGACAGACTTTGCAGCATCGATTGACAAAAATGATGTTTGGGTTAAAAAGAGGATCTGGCTTGAGGAGAAAGGAATGGTCGTGTATCGATGCCACGATGTTTGGGACAACTTTCCAAAGATAGGAATACACGGTGCATGGGCAAACTGGCTTGGTTTCACCAAAAAACCGATATCAGAAAAGCCTTATTATGAAGTGCATGAGATCGACAATTTGACCGTCAGGGAACTGGCGGAAATGATTCTGCAGAAAGTTAAACCCCTTGGCCAGGACTCGATCGGAGTAGTGGGCGATCTGGATAAAAAAGTGTCAAGAATCGCTTTGGGAACTGGAGCTGCAACCGAGTATCGTGAGATGCATAGCATGGAAGCTGACATCCTGCTGTTGACCGATGATGGAACGAGGCTCTGGGAATCCGGGCAGTGGTCGCTAGATTCGGGCGTGCCCATCATTATAGTGAACCACTCGACCTCGGAGGAGCCTGGGATGCGAACGCTGGCAAAATATCTTCAGGAGATTTTTCCATATGTACCTGTGATAGAAATCCCAGTTGGCTGCATTTACCACGTAATCAAGTAATCATTCCACTTCTTCATCCACCATCTGCTTCGCATTCTACTATAT
>CAZWAU010000102.1:0-15800 GCA_964631995.1 uncultured Nitrososphaerota archaeon | reverse complement strand
GCACTTAGGATGATGTACGGTTCTCCAAGGTTTTCCTTAGACTTGGACTTTACCGGGAAAACGCCATTGAATCTGCAGGATTTACCAAGAGAGCTCGTCAGCTCAATCAAGCCGTTTGAGAAGCTAATGGACTTCAATATCGGATTTGCTGCCAAAAAAATCTCAAGTAACAAGCATGATTTCTTGAGGTTTAACTTAATTTTCATCGTGGCTGGGATGAATAAGAGATTCAGAATTAAAGTGGAGCTTTTAGAAAAGGATTTTATTAGAGGTGTGCGCAGAGAATTCAGCATCAAGTACCCTATTCCTACTGTTATTTACGTAAAGACTAAAAAGCTTTCAGATATTCTAGTCGATAAAGTATGTGCCATAGCCGGAAGGAGTTATGCTCTCCCCAGAAACATATACGATGTTGACTTTATTGTAAGAAAAGGTGGTAAACTCGATCCGAAACATATGGAGAAGGAGTTCGGAGAATGGAGGGAGACTAGGGAAGGGTTGAGAAAAGCAATAACTCTCTTGGAAAGGGTTGATCGTAAATCTATCCTTAAGGAGATAAACTTGCTCTTGCCTGAAAGTGCTAAGATTGGTCTCGATGATGTAAATAGGAGCGTTGGCACAACATTAGGGGTTTTAAAGGAGGCAATGAGCATCCTGCATGGCTAGAACATCTATCTTAGAAGTGCTCGAATACCTTAGGTCGCTTGAAGCTAGGGGAATCAAGGCTGTACATGTCTATGCAATCAGAGATAGGTTTGGGCTCAGCGCTGGTTCGCTAAAGGTCCTGCTTTGGAGGGCTTCAAAAAAGGACTTGATAAAAAGGATTGGAAAAAGATGGATTGCCTTACCTCATGTGCAACCATACGAGATCCTCCCACTTCTATACCCTCCTTCCTATGTCTCTATGGAGTGGGCCCTGCACTATCATGGAATTTCCATGCAGAAGCCTTTTACGGTCACCGCGGTATCAACCAGAAAGACTAAGACGATAAATAGCAATATTTGGAGCATTGAAATCCATCATGTGAAAGATAGTCTTTTCTTCGGCTTTGATCGAAATTATGTAGCCCATCCGGAGAAAGCTTTGCTGGACCTCGCTTACGTAAGGAGGAAGATAGATATTGAGCTTGATCTTTCTGAAATAGATAGAAAGGTTTTGAAAGCATATTTTGCGAAGTATCCACCATTTGTGAAGAAGATTCTTGGGAACTATATTCGTGAATCTGAGCATTAAACATGCTGAAACCCCCTTGAACCATATATATAGATTACAGGTAATGCTGATTTTAATCCATTCCAAATTCCATCAACCCCCTTCCGGGTTCACCCATCAGAGTCTGCTCATCCACTCTTAGTATTCTCATGGATGCTTGAATTATTTGGTTCTTAATGCTTGAAGTAATTGGAAAAGTTCTATGAGGTGGTTTCGAGGAATTTGAGAGCTATCGTCAACATAGCCGACAATGGACATGTTTAGCTAACTACCAGTAGGGAGTATGAGCCTCATGTCTGGCGATCGATTTTCTATTGAGTTATTGCCAAGAGCCTCTTCGTGATTTCGACATAATTTGAGACTGATTACCGGTAACTCTTCTGGAATCGCCTTCGAGCCCCAGGTCCACCGAATTTCTTCGGTTCCTTGTACCTGTAATCGCCAGTTAGGGCCGTCCTGTCATATGTTCTCAAGATTTTGCGTGCTGTGCCGCTTCTCGTCCACTTCACGATTCCCCTAGAAAGTGCGACCATGACGGCCCTCGAACGGCTAGATGGTCCTCCTCCTGAAGTGTTCACATAAACATCGACATTGCTAAACAGTTCAGGAAGGAGTATCAGGGGCTCCGCTGCTTTCTGGGAATTGTCATGAACCCAAACCTCCAAAGGCCTTGAATCAACGACGATCTTTCCAGAACCTGGTCTAAAGACAGCCCTTGCAACAGCAGTCTTGACCTTTCCAGTTACAACTATTGGAAGCTTCCTCTCCACAGGCATCTAAACAGCACCTCCTTTCGTTCTCCGTTCTTTAACATCGCCTCGCCAGCCTACCGCCCTGCAAAGCTCTCCCAATGTTATGTATTTCCTCCCTGCTGTGTCAAACTCCGCCTCCTTTAAACTTGTGGCCTTCCCCTCGTATAGCTCGGGTACTCCAACGTAAACCCTTAGCCTTCTCAGCGCCTCAGCGCCCGATGGTTTCCTTCTCGGGAGCATGCCACGTATCGTTCTGCGCAGGAGATTGTCCGGCCTCCTGTAGTGCTTGGGGGTATGCTTCGGGTTGATCCTGCTCTTAACCTCCAAGAAGCTCAACCTATCTTCTATGGTCCTCCTCCTTGTTCCTGTCAACAGTGCCCTTTCAGCATTGACTATTGCCACCTTCTTTCCTTCCATCAACTTCTTTGCCACGATCGAGGAAAGGCGACCAACGACAAGGTTTGAGGCATCAACGACGAGACACTCTTCACTCAATCGAATCACCTTATTACCCTGATATTTGATCCCTTTGGATTCTCCTTTGCTAATTCTTCCAAGCTTATGCACCTTCCACCAGCATCCAGTATCTTCCTCCTGGCGGTAGAGGAGAATGAGTAAGCTGAGACCGTAACAGGGTGGTCAATTGAGCCATTTCCTAGAACCTTGCCAGCAACGGCGACAGTTTCGCCAGTCGAGGTCTCTCGATTTATTTTCAGAACATTTACGCATACCCGCCTCCTCTTCGGAAGGAGCAGCATGTCAGCCAGGACAGTCCAGATCTTGCCTCCTCCTTTCTTGCCCAATATCCTGAGCTTGATAGATGCGTCGTAAAGCGCCTGGTTCACCTTCTTCTTCCTTGCCATACCATCAACCGCCCATTGCACCGCATACCTTTTCAGCCTTCATCTTTAGAATCTGCGCAGCTTGGCGCACTATCTCAGCTGGTGGAAGTGATCCTGTTGATTGCAGGAAGAAGATGAACTTGTCTCGAATCCTTTCCGGAAGTATTGCGGGCGGCGACTTTGGGCAAGCCCTGACGCATTCCCTGCACACAGTGCATGCATCCACATCAAGAATGGTCAGCTCCCCTCCTTGAATCTTCAGTATCTTCTGGGGGCATGCGGCCACGCAATCTCCACAAGAGTCGCAGTTCGGAGAAACTGTCACGGTCGGTTGGAACTTGTACGAGACTGTTGCGGCAGGTTGCCACTTTGCATGCGAGGAACCTACGCCAAGCCTGGCGTAGGCCTCTAACTTCAGCCTCTTTCCAGGACCTAATTTCGTTATCGGTATCTTGGCGCTGACAGGCTGGACTTCTGGATCCTCGCTCCTGAGGTCCGAGGAGTACACGGTTGTGGACCTGCTATCCGTTCCAGTTACGTCAAGAAGAAGGGAAACCCTGCACTTGGCGCAACCAAGTTCGCTTCCACAATCGCAGAGCTCTGGAAGAACATATTTGTTCGGAGGGGTTGTTAGAGGAATGAGCCCAAGCCTGTGAGCTACTATCTCGTCATGCATTGGAGACTCGTTCTCGAAGAACATTACCTCGTGGATGGCAAGGATCGGAACGTCGCAAAGTATGGTTCGTCTTAGGCTGTTAACGAAGGCTGGAGTAACTCCTGAAATACGGAACACGATGTCGCCATCTTTCAAGGATATTATGTTCAGTTCCAATCTAACCGCATCGTTTTGTGCGTCAATCTGAGAGGCTTGATTATATGTGTTACTCGGAAGCGCCATTACTGGCCTAGGGAAGTCTTATCTAGCCAATTGACCAAAAGCGTCAAGCGGTGAGAGGTTTTGAGAAAATCGAGATTTGGGGTCATAGGTGTTGGGACATGGGGCGAAAATCATGTCAGGACCTACAGCCAAAACCCTCGTTCGGAGATCGTAGCTATCTCCGACATAAACGAGGAGAGGGGCAAAGCCATCGGAGAAAGGTATGGTGTCAGGTATTACAAGGACTACAGGGAGCTTTTGAAGGACAAGACCATTGACGCCGTAAGCGTGGCAACGCCCGATTTCCTTCATAAGGAACCGTGCGTAGATGCTGCCGAAGCTGGGAAACACATACTAGTTGAGAAACCATTAGCCACGACCGTTGAGGATGCTGAAGCGATAGTCAAAGCAGCCAGGAAGGCTGGCATAAAGCTGATGGTAGATTTCCACAACCGCTGGAACCCGCCATTCGCTCAGGCGAAGGAATCGCTCTCGGAGAAGGAGATAGGCGAGCCTGTCTATATATTCGCCAGGATCAGCAATACTAAGCTCTCGCCAACAGCTTTCCTCAAGTGGGCATCGAAGTCGAAGGTGATCTGGTTCTTGACAGCGCACACCTGTGACCTTGCCAGGTGGATGTTCGAGGATGAAGCTAAGGAGGTTTACGCTGCAGCCTCATCAAGGGTTCTGGCTTCGAGGGGGATGGATACGCCGGACCTGTACGCATCTATCATAAGGTTCAAGAATGGCGGCATAGCCAACCTCGAGTCTGCCTGGATCCTGCCAAACACGATTCCTGGAGTGGGATGGGGAGAATGGACAGGCCTCGGAATCGTCTTTGAGATGCAGATAATCGGAACCAAAGGAGCGCATGTTTTGAAACCTTTCCCAAACCAGGCTGTTCAGAAATACACAGATGATAGATACAGCTGGCCAGACACGCAAGCTACTTATTTCATACAAGGAAGGTGGGGAGGATTCGCCATAGAGGCAATTAACCACTTCGTCGATTGTGTTGTGGACGACAAGGCTCCTTCGGTCACTGGGGAGGACGGGCTTGCTGTGACGAAGATCATATGCGCCATGGAAAGATCGGCCCTAACGGGCAGGCCGGAGATGGTCTGAACTTTTTGCCTTCCCTTGAAAGGCAGCACCTTTACGATTATAGCTTAGTTTCAATAGCTTGATGCAAAAGAGGGTTATGGAGAAGATGGCTGTTTCGAGAGTCGCTATCGTCAGAGGGGAAAGGTCCAAAGATACAGTTTTACGGGCGCTCGATCTTATTGGCATAGAAGATGAGATAGCGAAACCTGTAATTATCAAGGTTAACTTCATCACCGATAAGACATGGGAGACTGGAGCAACCACCGATCCGATAGTTGTAGATGCCCTGGTAAAGTTCTTCAAGCCAAGAAGCCCAAACGTTTCTGTCGTAGAATCAAACGCTACCACAACTAATGCTGATAGGGCAGCTGAGAAAACAGGGATACTTGAAGTTTGCAAGGAAAATGGAGTTAGGTTCGTGAACCTCAGCAAGGTAGAGGAAAAGGTGAGGGTTCAAGTGAATGATCCCGAGACGCTATCCAGTTTCGTGGTACCTAGGATCGTTTTGGAAAGTTATGTTGTAAATGCCGCCAAATTGAAGACTCACACCCAAACTGGCGTCAGCCTAGGGTTGAAAAATATGTTCGGCCTTTTGCCAGAGAAGATGAAGTTCAGATACCACCTCAAGAACATCGAGAAGGTAATAGTCGACCTGAACAGTGTCTTGAGAGCTGATCTTACTGTGATAGACGGGTTCGTTGCCATGGAGGGGCCCGGACCTGTGAACGGAATACCTGTCAAGATGGACATCATAATAGCAGGTAGAGATCCTGTTGCAACCGATGCCCTGGCTGCAAAGATAATGGGCTTTTCTCCAGATTCGATATACCACATAAGGAGAGCTGCTGAGAAGAAGATTGGTAGCATGGATGAGATAGAAGCGCTTGGAGAGAGCATAGAAAGTGTGGCAAGGCAGTTCAAGCGAAGGTAGGAGGGCACAAAAATAGCAAGGTAAGGATATAAATCGAAAAAGCCTTCTGGCAATTACTGTGAATGGAGGGTTGCAATCGGTAAAGTACAGAAAGGAAGCCACCTCTTGGAAGATAGAGGAGTACTTTGTGAAGGAGGAGCCATACTACAGGGAGGTCGGGAATGAGAGGAGCATCTTCGAGGCTGCTCACAGCAACAGGCTACCCATCATGCTCAAGGGACCAACGGGCTCTGGAAAGACGAGGTTCGTGGAAAATATGGCTTGGAGGCTCAAGCTTCCGCTGATCACAGTAGCATGCCATGAGGACTTGACCTCCAGCGACCTAATCGGAAGGTACCTGTTAGAGGGTGGGGAGACGAAGTGGTCGGACGGCCCACTCACGAGGGCAGTGAAGTCCGGAGGAATATGTTATCTGGATGAGATCGTCGAGGCCAGAAAGGACACGACGGTCGTGATACATCCGCTCACGGATCACAGGCGCCTCCTGCCCATCGATAAAAGGGGCGAGGTGATAGAGGCACCTGACAGGTTCATCCTAGTGATATCTTACAATCCTGGATACCAGAGCATCTTGAAGAACCTGAAGCAGAGCACAAGGCAGAGGTTTGTTTGCCTCGAATTTGACTACCCTCCGAGGGAGGTTGAGGTTGAGATAGTTGTTCATGAGAGCGGAATAGGGGGGGATTTAGCAGAGGAGCTTGTGAAGGTAGGTGAGAAGGTCAGAAACCTAAAGGCCAAGGGTCTCGAGGAGGGAGCAAGCACCAGGTCGCTGATATATGCAGGTCAGCTCATTAGGTCGGGCATAGAACCAAGGAGCGCTTGCAAAGTTGCTATAACCAACCCCATAACGGACGACGCTGAGATGCAGAAAGCAATCCAGTCTGTGATAGAGGCGGTTTTTCCTTAGGGCGCTATCTTTGATCTCCGAAGCCTACAGGAAGCGAATGAAAAAAATTACAGATCTTCCATCAGAAATCATAGATAATGTAGTTTCCGAACTTTTTTCCAATAAGTTTACAGATGATCAGAGAAATGCTCTTCTGAATACGGCGATAGTACTTGTAAATCGGTCAGCCGCAAGCCAACTTTTACGGTCATCGCTTACAATCTTGCGGCATTTTCCTGAGGCACTTGACACTTGGTGCAATGTTGGAAAAGAGATAGCGTTGACAAGCATCGTTGCAGCAGAGGAGTATTTCAGAAGTTCGCCCGATGTTCTTCAAGAGATCAGAAAGGAGGAACTTGGCTCATGGGCTTCCCTTGGAATTCGCATAGCGGAGAAGAGCGACGAGGCAGCTGTAGAGTATTTCAAAGCTTCTGCCAAACTGCTCAAGACATTGGCACTCTCAGACCTCATCAGGTGGGGGAACGAAGGTTTAAGGATTTTACAGGATGGAGCTAAGAGCGAGAAGGCTGCGATCGAATATTTCGCCCTTGGTACTAGAAGATCGTTCGAACATGCTATTGCAGGAGAAACGGCGCTCCTCGAGGAAAACATCAGGATCTTGAAGCTCTATGGAGAGGCAATCAGTGGAAGAGAGGTGAACATACAGCCAGTAGTAGATTATTTTGGAACGGATGGGCGAGCTATCTATATGCCCGTCAGCTTGAACATTTATGGTGAAAAAGAAACAAACTTCAGGTTGTACAGGGCTTTGATGGCTCGTCTGGTGGGTCGCATGTTATATGGTTCGTTCGACCTGGACCTAGGCAAGGTTGGTTTCGACATTAAGGAGGTAACTGCAAGATATGGATCGAAGTTAAAAAGCGGGATACGAAGCACCGAAGCTTTCTTCCAGCTATATCCAAATCCTTTGCTTGCCATGCGCATCTTTGAGATTCTTGAGGACGCGAGGGTCGAAAGAATGCTGAGGAAGGAGTATAGGGGAATTGGCGAGGACATGGACCTTTTCTTAAATGCATTTGTAAGGAAAAAGGGACTTGATGAGATGACATACATCCAAGCGATACTTCAGGTCTTATTAGAAACTCTATTGTTTGGCAAAATGCCAGATGAAATTCCATCTCAAGTGAAAAATTATGTTCAGGAATGTTTGCCTATCTGCCAGGCAGCGGGCGATCGCGTTGAGGACACAGCTTTGGCCACAGATCGAATATACCGCATACTTGAACAGATTCCAGGTTCAAAGCATGATCTTCTCCATTTGCCAAAAGAAATGCAGGAATTTGCGGGGTTGACGATGGGGAAGATCGGCATAGCTTGGCGGCCCTCGACTTTCTCGGTCGAACGCATGGGGAACATGCATGCGGGAAGAAGGCGAGCTGTCACCACGTTGTTAAGGAGGTTGGTAGGCACAGCTAGAAAGGTCCAAACCACTAATCTACTCAAGCCTCGAGGGCTCAAGCCCATCGAGCCCAAGGAGAGAGGGGGGGCTGTGTTCAGGTACGACGAATGGGACTGCGACATAGGCGATTACAGGAGGAGGTGGTGCTCTGTTCGTGAGACGACCATCAGACCAGGCTCAGCGAGATTTGCGGAAAATGTTCTGAAGGCCCATTCTGCCCTAATCGCTGCCGTAAGAAGGGAGTTCCAGATGTTCAAACCGGAGAGGCTGAAGAAGGAGAGGAAACAGACCGATGGCGACGATTTTGATATTGATGCGGCGATCGAGTCTTTCCTGGAGGTTAGGGCTGGAACTCCAGAGATCGGGGGTAGAGTATACACCCGCCGCAATAAGATACAGCGGGACATTACGGCCGCGTTCCTGGTCGACATGAGCGGCTCAACGGCGGGATGGATAATGGACACCCAGAAGAAGGCGCTTATCGTAATGTGCGAAGCACTTGAGGCGATAGGAGATCGGTATGCAATCTACGGGTTCTCGGGGGCGACAAGGGAGGGCGTAGAGTTCCATATTGTGAAAGATTTTGAAGAGAAATATGGTCAAACCGTGAAGGGGAGGATAGGACGCATGGAGAGCATTTCCCAGAATAGGGACGGAGCTGCCATAAGGCATGCAGCACATAAACTCGAAAGATCGGAATCCAAGACAAAGTTGCTCGTGGTCATCAGCGATGGACGCCCGTTGGACATGGTTCCGGGGCCAGGAGAGCCACTGTACCAAGGTCAGTACTCGGTACAGGATACCAGGATGGCCCTGAAGGAGGTGAAGGCGAAGGGGATAAGGCCGTTCTGCATTACAGTTGATAGGAAAGCTTCCGATTATATCTCCAGTATGTATGCAGAAGTCAACTATGTAATTATAGATGATGTTTCGAAACTGCCAGAAAAGATGCCAGCGATATACCGAAGGTTAACGACGTAGCATCTATGCTCGGTACCTCGACCGGGATCAAGGGCTCATGTCTGCTCTCCAATCGAGAATTCGTTGCGCGACCTCAGCAACTGGCGCGACCCAAATCCTGCCCCTGTTTCGAGAAAGGAACTCTAGCAGCTCCTTTAGATCGACATCAGCTACTGGAAGGTGCCCCTCGTGAATCCCGTGGAAAGTCATTATGCCCCAGCGCCCTTCTGTGACCTGCTCTGCCAGGCCAACCAACTTGGCTCCAGAAGACCGTTCCACTGGCCAAGACCAAAGGTAGTGGAGATCGCAGTTTGCAGGGGAGTTTGCGATCTCGCCCTTTCCCCTTCCAGCTATGAAATACCTGGCAACGATTGGAACGTAGCTCCTCTTCGTTTCGCCTCTCCCGACGAAAGCCTCATAACATGGATAGCAGAAACTGCGCCTTTTTTGTATTGGGAAAGCTATTTTTAGCCTCCTCTCCGCCTCCACGATGTCTGCTTCGATATCTTCGAGGCTCATCGATTCCGTTCCACGGTTATTTGGATCTAGGCTGAAGTTGGAAGAACAAATGTGGGACAAGGTGTGGTTACCTATCTCGTGACCAGCTTCAGCGACCCTTTTCCAAGGTGCAAGCCGCTCAAGCCAGTCATCTCCACTTGGGTTCAGGTAGAATGTTCCTCTGAATCCATATCGCTCAAGAAGTGGCACAGCTATCTTAAGTTGCGATGTCATACCATCGTCGAATGTAAGCGAAACAGCCCCAAGGCAACCGTTTGGCCAAACAGATTTGGACACGGCCATCGCGTCCAGCGACAGAGAATTATGGCTTTCGATTATTCAGCGATGGGCGTCGATGCAAACTTTAGGGTAAAGCCACTATTCTTGGAAATGCTTAAACGGATACGGATTGATTTGAATGCTTCGAGGACGATAATTTCGGATGCCCTCTGCTGTTATAGTTGGCACACAGTATGGTGATGAGGGGAAGGGAAAGGTTGTAGACTATTATGCTTCAGAAGCTGATGTTGTTGTGCGTTTTCAGGGAGGTGGAAATGTTGGGCACACTGTGATGGCTGAGGGCCAAACCTTCAAATTCAACATGCTGCCATCTGGTGCAGTTAGGGGGAAGAAGCTCGTCATAGGAAATGGAGTGGTTGTCGACCCGGAGAGGCTCCTTGCTGAAATTGAGAGGCTTACATCGATTGGAAAAAAACCTGATCTGCTTTTAAGCGAGAGGGCTCACGTGGTTCTGCCTTTTCACAAGCTCCAAGATGGACTTGAGGAATCGGCAAAGGGCCCATCTCGAGCTGGAACGACAAAGCAGGGCGTTGGTCCAGCTTATGCAGACAAGGCAGCGAGGTTCGGCATAAGGGTGGTTGATCTGATGGATGACGAGCTACTACGCCAGAGGCTAAATGTTTACGTACCATTGAAGGTGAAACTTCTAAAGGAAGTCTTCGGTTGCGACGCGGTAGTTTCAGAATCGGACATCCTTTCAAGATGCATTTTTTACAGGGAAAAGCTTCGCTCCTATGTTGGTGACTCCTCGGAATTCATCAATAATGCTCTTGATCAGGGAAAGAGGGTCCTGTTCGAGGGAGGGCAGGGAGCGCTTCTAGATATCGACCATGGTGTGTATCCATTCGGTACATCTTCGAATACGGTCAGCGGAGCTGCCTGCACAGGCGCAGGGGTAGGCCCAAAAAGGATCGATAAGGTTCTGGGGGTTTGCAAAGCATATGTTACAAGGGTGGGCGATGGTCCATTTCCGACAGAACTTAAGGACGAGATAGGAAAAAGATTGCAGGAGAAGGGAAAGGAGTTTGGAACAACAACCGGAAGACCGAGGAGGTGTGGTTGGCTAGATGGGGTGGCCCTGAGTTATGCAGCTCAAATAAACTCCTTGGATGCGCTCGCGGTCACGAAGCTGGATGTCCTTTCTGGATTTAGGAGAATCCGCATATGCAATGGCTACGAGTATGAGGGGAGAGTCATCAGAAGGTTTCCAGCCGACCTTAAGATTCAGTATTCTTGCAAACCGATCTATGAGGAGCATGAAGGATGGAAGGAATTATCACCGGAGGAGTGGAAAGAGATCTGCGCCAAAGGTTATGATGCTTTACCCACTCAATTAAAAAGCTACATCAAGAGAATAGAGGAGATAGCGAAAGTCCCAATATGTCTCCTTTCATTCGGTCCAGAAAGGGAGGCAACGATAGACCTCGCTGGGATCTTCGAAAAATAAGAGGTGGAGCTAAATCTGGCAAGTCGATCGTGCTTCACTTACACAAGGTTTGAATGATTCGGCTCTACATGTATAAGAACAGAGGTTTTCAGAGCTTATGCTCTTAGATTCCACGAATGGGGAATAGCTTTTATCTTAGCTATGCTATGCCAAGGCGAGATAAAGAATTGGCAGCAAGCACGCAGTTCTCATGCCCACGCCACTGGACATCCCTTAGGACCGAATGTAGGAAATGCAAAGACAGAATGTCATGCGCGCTATATGTCGCGGATTGGAAGAAGAAGCGAAAGATGATGCGGAGAAGCGGAATGTGAAGCCCGAGTAAGGAAAATAAAGTTCAGGAATCATAAAGTCTGGTCAGTTAAAGCCGTGCTCCTTAGATCGAAAGCGGAAGAAACTAACAGTTCAAGTACTAGGCTTCGAATAGTACTTAATTATACATGGTCCAACGCTCTAAGCATGCCAAATGCTACCTAAAGACCAAGCTGGCTTCGGGAGAAGTCTTGCAACATTCGATTGAGCGAGCGGAGATTGTTCCAATCATGTGAGCTTTGTTTTAACCAGCTTTAGAACGCGAAAAAACCAAAGAGATGCCATTTTCCGAATTTCGAATATAAATGAAGTTGCTCCACTTAGAAAAGAACGAAGAACCTGATTCCACTTATGAATCCGCCAGCGAGTATCGAGAGCGCATATCCCAGGAGGAATCCTGTAGCCATGGATACGCCCATACTTTCGCATAGCTTGCTCCCTCCGATCTTGAAGGTGAGAGCCTTAAGTATACACGCGGGCACCATCATAGTCCAGATACCTCCAGAGAGGCCTCTTGAGCAGTATGCGAGGATGAAGCTGTATTGATCTAAAGACCACATAACATATATCAGAGTAATTTAGCATACCTGAAGATACAATATCTTATAGGAATCGATATGACAATATGAGGGCTAGAGCTGGCATTAAGCTATCGAATCGATTAGGAATAAAGCCTCAAGGTGCCTAACACTTAAAAATACCCTAAATGAATGTTGTTGGAACGATGACCGAATCAGCTGAAGCAGCGGAAACGAAAGCAACCGAACAAGCTATGGGTACCGATGAGTCTAGAACTTTACCTCCACCACCAGCACCAGAGACGAAGCAAGAGAAGTGGGCTGTCGTCCACATATACAGTAGCTATAACAACACGATCGTGCACGCGACCGACTTGAGCGGATCGGAGACCATTGTGTTGAGCAGCGGGGGCAGGCACGTAAAGGCTGACAGGCTACAGTCAAGCCCATACGCAGCCATGAGCGCTGCTACAGTCGTTGCCCGTGAGCTTAAGGCAAGGGGGATCAACAACATCCACATACGCGTAAGGGCTACTGGAGGAATAGGTACCAAGACGCCTGGACCTGGAGCACAAGCAGCAATCCGCGCCTTGGCCCGACAGGCTTTACACATAGGTCGGATTGAAGAGACCACGCCAATCCCCCACGACGGTACCCGTCGTCCAGGTGGTAGACGCGGCAGAAGGGTCTAGCATGCATCAATCGATCGCAGATTTTTAAACCTATGTCCATTACTGAAGAAGTTTAGAAATGCTCACTCCCTATTTAGTTCCACTATGACCTTGATCCAACGGTCTCTGTCGTACCCAGCCAGGACTCCTGGAAGATCATGAAGCGATATTTTTTTACTGATTATGTCCTCTGTATCGAAGGAGCTCCTTTGGAGCATCCTGATGGCAAAAAGGGCGTAATCGATTCCGGTTCTCGCATTCGTAGATGCTGTGCCGAATTCGATCCTCACGCCCTTCTTTCTCAGCGGTCTGTATGGAAGTGCCATGGTGCGTTGACAACCATAGATTATGATCGTGCCAGCTTTTGAAACGATCTCACAGGCAGGCAAAAGCGTTTCCTCCGAGCCCGCGCACTCGACCACAGTCTCTATCTCCCCGTGTTCATTGAGAATCTTTGTAACGTATTCCGGGTCTCTAGCATCATATGTGGTTGCACCAAACTTCTTGGATAGCTCAAGGCGCTTCTCAATTATGTCGGTTGCAATGACCTTTACGTGCTTTTCCGACAGTATCTTAGTCACGAACAATCCAATAGTTCCCTGCCCCATGATCAGGGCTTTGCTGTTCGGTCTTGAGTCCACGAGGCTAGCTATGTTCAGGGCGTTCGAAAGGGGGCTAACGAGCGACATCCTCTCTAAAGCCGAGTCTGCGATGAGAATAGGATCTTTGGCTAGTGAGTATTGGGCGAAGCTTTTGCCACCGAAACCAACGACCTTGTCTCCAATCTTGAGGTCTCTCACCTTACTACCAACTTTGACTACCTCCCCCACGCTCTCGTGGCCGAAGGCGCCAGGCTCAAGCGGCCATCCCTCCACCATCCAGTGCGTCCCTTCCCAAACGCGCAGGTCGGTTCCGCAGATTCCATTGAAGAGCAACTTCACCAAAACCTCATCCGGCCTTGGCTCCGGTATGTCAACCAGCTCGATCACAACTTCGCTGGGCTGCTTGAAAACTGCTGCAAACATCTTCTTGTCCATTTGCCACCTCAATTGCCATCAATTCGCTTTAATGTGTTGTGGAATAGACTAAGCCATTCCGCACTGGAGAAGCTTCACTGTTCAGATGGACGGTTGCAGGGAATGCACTTTTTGCTGGGACCTGTTCTATTCCCCAATGCCACCCTCAGCTAATTGAAGCCTAAGAACATACATCTTGGAGTTGCGTGCGACATAGAGGAAAGTTGCCGAGGATATTTCTGGAGTTTGCTCGAATGCAGCTTGAGAACGGCAGTTTGAAATTGCCTTTCTGTTGTAAATTACGAATGAAGAGGTTTCAGTTTGAAAAGCATAAACCGTCAGGTTGAAGTATACCGTCGAAGGAAGAAGGGTGTCCAAGACGATCTTGAGGTTGTTTTCCCAGCCACTCGATCCCTTGCCCACGGTATTCTCCAATATCGTGGTGTCGGCCAGACGGTAAAGGATGTTGTAAGCCAAAGAGCGAAGGTTCGCGCTCCTGCCTGTCATTATCAATCGCGGGTTTCTCGTGAATTGATTCACGGCAGCGATTGTAACGAAAATGATGATCGCAGCTACAGCAGCCTCTATAATCCTGAACTGGCCCATCCTCCTTTGCCTTGCAACGCTTTTCTTCATTCTACCAACTCATCCTCCAAACATGTAGGTCTGCGTAGTACGTGCTGCCCTCGATGAGTACAAGCCTTCTCACATTTGCCACCTCCGCCTCATATGGTATCGGGCTTCCTATCTCGCCTTGCGGAATTCGGAGTGCTAAAACCATCCAGTATTTTCCAGTGTATTTGACGACGAAGGCAACAAAAAATATGTCCGGTTCCATGTACTCCAAGTGGTAAACTCTGTTGTTCTTTGAGCCGTAGTTGATTATCCAAGGAGCCTCCGATTTTACTTTTTCAGTTACATCTTCGAAGGTAGATTCCGCGACACCATCGAGCGTTCCTTCCACGAGCTCTTGCTGGAGGTGTGCCGCACCTTTTGGTATCTCTTCTGGCGTTATGCCAAGTATCAGGTTGTCGCCAACGATCGTTGCAGAAAGTATGTCACCAGATACATACGATTGGCGCACTGCTAGGGTCCTCATTCCGTAGTATTTGCCCTGCACCATCAGGACTGTTCCGACAAGGTCCTTGTCGATAAGGCCAAGCATGAATTGGGTGTAGTTCAACGATGCTTCGCCCTTCCAGTCTGTAAAGGTTCGCTGAATGGTCACGAGTGTGTAGTTCACGAGTGTATCTCCATGCCCTTTCTCCAGATGGGCAAGCAGGATGTAGGCTGTGATGTTGACGTTCGCAACCCGTATATTTTCGTGCGTCACGGCGGCAAGCTCGAAAGCGGTCTCGTAAACCTTGCCAGCTTTGTTCGTGATGGTCTTTGTCGGCTTGATCGTGATGTTTAAGGCAGGTATGAATTTGAGGTTGAAATCGAAACGTTTATCCAGGTTCATGAGGCGCCTTAAGATCCTAGTATCGATGTAAGTGCCAGCTTCCGATTGCGTCAATCTAGTTATCTTGTCTATGTCCAAGTTGAGGGCTGTGTCATCGTGGCTAGCCTTTGCCAACCCAAAGCCCAAGAGTTTTGAGGCGTTAACTGTTAAGTCGCGCCCCCATTGTGCAGGATCTCCGCTATAGCAAAGCACATGTGTTAGAAGCCTTTCTGCTGTAGAAGATAGTTCTTTTCTGGCCACATCTCGGAATACAGGTTGGAGGACCCAGACCAAAGATGTGGCTGTTACAGACAAAATTAGGATTAGGACGAGGGAGGTCGAGAGGTACTCCAGAATGTTGGTCATCTAGTTTTTCCTGCCCAAGCCAATCTCTATCACATTACCGATCCTTCTTCCCCACACTACAACACGCGAAGCTCCTCCGTAGACCTTTTTTTGGACTGTTAAGCCGTCTATGGAAAGGCCTTCCTGCGCCACGATTCTCACGTTTACCATGGTCGAGTTTAAGGGGATGAGCGATTTTGTCGTTATGCTAGGAGAAAGAACAAAAGTTCCTGCTACCTCGTACCCATCTTGGTCTGAGAGAGTGAT
>CAZWAU010000101.1:0-2540 GCA_964631995.1 uncultured Nitrososphaerota archaeon | reverse complement strand
GCCCTAGATGCTATGAGAGATGCCCATGAAAATGGCCAGCCTCCCCATTCTCCTGTACCTCTGAGCAACCACGTTCTTATTGAGATGGAGATCAACTTCCTTTCTTTGTCACTGCCCTCGACATTCAGAATTCCCAGAGGATGTATGGGTATGAGGTGCGAATGGTGTCTGTGTGAGTGCGTTAGGGGTTGACCTTTATAAATTTGCAATCCATTCTCATCTTGCGGATAATCCGTTAACTTCTCGAGAACTTCACGCCATCTTGGAGTATCTGGATCATTTATGTTGAGGATCTTGACTGCCTCCAGAAGGCTGCCTGCAAGCCATCTTGCAAAGGCAATGTCGCACGTTGTGTCCGATCCCCAAGCCTCCGGCATGTTCTCGCCCCACTCGGGGGAGTTGCTTAAAGGAATATGAAGAAGACTATCGTCCTGAAGCTCTAGGAGATTCATGTAGGTTTGCATGTAGGCTTTCATTGTTGGATATGCCCTTTCTCTCAGGAATTTTTCATCCTGTGAGTAGAGCCAGTGGAGCCAGTAGTGGTGGGCTAGCCACGCTCCATTTCCAGGCCAGAAGTTTGTGGTGTAATATCCGTATATTATGGTACCATCTATCGCCATCTCACAGCGCGACCATGCTCCTTCAAAGCCAAAGAAATCTTTGCACATTCGCTTGAATCTTGGCAGGTTCTTCCAGAACTGCTCGTAAAGAGGTTTACCAAGCTCCAGGTGGTTGCTCGCATATACTGGCCAGTAAGTTTCCTCCACATTCATGTCCAAGTGGTAATCTCCACTCCACGGTGGCAAAATTCCATCCTCTGACCACAATCCTTGAAGGGGGCATGGATACGTTCCCTTTGAACAGCAAGCAAGCTTGTACATCTCTACGTAGAACAGGTTTTCAAGCCTTGAGTCTGGTAGAGATACAAAAGACTTTGTCCAGAACGTTTTCCAAAAACCTCTGTGCGATTCTAGCAGATTGGTGATTCCGATCTTGATAGCTTCATCTATTGTATTGCATGCAGCGTTTATGGGCTCAGGCGAATCGTTGAATGACAAAACTGAGATATAGATCATTTCTTTGGATCTATTTTCCTCAAAGCGACGCCAAACGACCACATATCCTCCGCCAGCAGCGTTCTCGCCCGGGAACTCCTGCTTGAGCCACATGCATTCCCCATTAGTACCAAAAATTGGTTCCGGATATCCCCATCTCTTCAAAGCATTCTTTGCCCGATCGTTTAGGTGATCCAATCGGATTCTAACATCCTTAAGCCTTGTACTGCCAGTGTATTGAAGCTCTATTGTTAAAAGGTTCTTATTTGAATGCACGAAGATTCTCCAGTCGATCCTTTCATTGCCCGTAGCGAATGAGCCTGAGGCAACGCCATCGAATATAGAGAGCCTTGCATTGAATCCATCAATGGGTTTCGTGAAGCTCAACTCCACTCTAGGCAGTGGTATTCTGGTTGGGTAAACTTCCTCGCTTCCGGAAAATCTTCCTAAATCTAAAAACACGCGCCTAGCCTCTTCGAATCTCTTCTCCTCTATGAGTTTACGTAAACCAGCGTAGTTGTGTCTTGGATCCGTAGGAGTCGCTGTCCTAAGCTCCCAAGTATCGTACTTGTCGAGGGTTATCTTCAGAGGGTTTCCATCGCCCCAGATTAAAGCCCCGATTTCACCGTTCGCAAGAGGTATGCCGCAGTCCCACTCGATAGGAGCAACCTCGTATACAAGATCGTGCTGCTTCAGATATTCCTCCATATTGGGCATGAAATTCATAGATGATGTTCCTTGAATGTTTGGTATACTTAATAACAATTGTGTTTATTTAGCTTTTTCGATTCTTATGGCGGCTCTGTTAAGTTCCTCCCGAACGGTCCCTGGAACCTTTGCACTTCCTTCATGCATTCAAGGTCTCGTACAGGTGGCCTTCCTAGAGCCATACGATCCCTAACATAGTTGTAGATCAGAGCATAGACACTTATCCAGTTCCTCACGTGCTCGCATTCGCAGTCCCCCTTCATGCATGGAAAGTAGTTGTCGGAGCGCTCTAAGCGATCCTTCCATGTCTGGATGAAGCACTCCACAGCATTCTTCTTATCGTCATCGTAGACGACATGCTTGAGCCTTGCACATTTTTTAGCTTGAATGTACCGTGCTCTACCATCCATGTGGATGGTTTTCCTTCCGTCTTCCGCAAGCTCCATGAGGAATTTGTAGGCTACAAGCATGTTCCTTGCCCTTGAGAGGTAGAAGCCAAGGATCTTCCTGCTGCTTGGATCGAAGGCAAGTCAGAGCCAAGCTTCTTGAGCCCCAACCTTGATCTTTATCTCGTCGACGAGGAAGCTCTCCACAGCATGACGGTCAAATGTGAACCCATCTGCAAGGAAGCCTAGCTTCTGCCTCTCGTGGATAATGACGTTGTTGATCATACATTATCTTCGAGGGAACTCCTTGAATACTCAGGTTGAACGAAAAGCATTCTGGCAGTTCATCCAAAAGAGCGGAGCGACAATGAGCGCTAATAAGGTTGTAGAA
>CAZWAU010000100.1:0-3274 GCA_964631995.1 uncultured Nitrososphaerota archaeon | reverse complement strand
GCCCGTACTTATATCCCTAGATCTTTCCAAACACTTGCAACTCATCGACGCTCGAATGAAGATTTGAATGAGGCAGCCTTTCTTTTGAATAGCAGCTAAGCCATTTGGAAACTCTTCGATGCGGTCCCTGTTCTTCAGCTTCGCGCTTGAGCCTTCGAGGCCAAAGGACAGCATGAAACCTTGCGCCTCATCAAAGAAATGAAAAGATCTTTGACGAAGGAAGGGACGCCGAGAGCCTTAACTATTGAAATGAATGCCAAGTGGTGTAAAAGGAATGCTAACTTCGAGGGAAAGGGCTCTAAAAGCGCTATGCATTGAGGAACCGGACAGAGTTCCAATGTGGGAAGGTTGGATAACGAACGACTCCGTATACTATGAGGCGGTCGGCAAGACTCCTTCTTCTACTCTCCAACCGGAGGAGAGCATGGAGTTACAGCTATCCTGCTATCGGAAGCTCAATCTTGACATGTCGCCAGTATTGGGAATAGGTACCCCAAAGGGCTGGAAGCCAAAGATAATCGATGAGAGGACATATATTGGAGAAACAGGTTCCGTTCACCGTTACTCACCAGAAAGCCAGCAGACCTTCATAATCGACTATCCTGTCAAGAGCCCTGAGGACGCGGAGTCCTATGCTTACATCGATCCCAGCTCAGAAGGAAGGCTTGATCACGTGAAGACATTCGTGAAACTCGCCCAAAAATACGATATGTTGACTGTGGTTGAAGTTGGTGGAGGACTTGAGTACACGATCGAACAAGTGACTTCCATCCAAACCCTTTCATTGCTGATGCACCGACATCCACGCCTCGCAAGGAAGCTCATAGGAATGGTCGTAGGATTCAGCATTGAGGTTGGTAAGGCAGCGATCGACCTTGGGATTGATGTCATAGAGATCAGCAACGACAGCGGATTCAGGGATGGGCCGATGATATCGCCAAAGCTCTTCCACGAGTTTATCGCACCAACGCTCAAGGAACAGGTAGAAATTTTCAAGGCGAAAGGCGCCTCGGCCGTCATAATTCACTGCGACGGGAATGTCTACAGCATCTTGGACGACATGGTCCGTTCTGGAGCCGATGGTTGGCATGCAATAGAGCCACAAGCAGGCATGGATCTCAGAATAGTTAAGGAGAGGTATGGCGACAGGATTTGCCTGCTTGGCAACGTAGACGTTTCGCACACCCTTCCCTTCGGAACTCCCGAAATCGTTGCGAGGGAGGTGAGGGAACGCATAAGAGCTGCAGCCCACGGGGGCGGCTACTTCCTAGGATCGTCCAACTCTATTCACAGGGGCATACCTCCGATGAATGTATTCGCGATGTTCAAAGCTGGCTTGAAGTACGGAAGATATTCGCCCTCGACTTTTTAAATTCGAAGTTGATTGCCCCGTGCTTCACTTGATGTGGGATGAGTTTTTAGAACGGGACGAAGAACTTTATCATACCAACTATGTATGCAAGGAAGCTTCCCAAAGTGACGCCTGCCACCATTCCACCTCCAATTGGAACACCGTACTGCTCGTACAACTTGCTACCGCCAACCCTCAATGTTAGAAACTTGGCTACCCAAGCGACAAGGAATGCGTCCCAGCTGCCAAACCATATGACGCTCGAACTCGTAGCTACGATGAAGCCAACAGGGTTTATAGGCCACCATATGAATCTAGATTGAAGCAGGAAGAGGGCCACAGTCAATAATGCACCGACCACCACGCACTCAAGTTGCTGCATCATTGTCGCTATGCCGCCAGCGTAGCTCCAACCGAAGGAGTTGCCGCACATGCTGTCCAATCCACATCCGCCCCATATCGGGACACGCCCCTGCCCGAGCAGGTTTAAAATCCATATCCTCGTGGCAATCGCCGTTGGCACAGCTATGAGCATCCCCATGACGATCAGGTAGTAGACGCTCTTCATGCTTATGCCGGACAAGTCAGCCATCTTGTAAGCTTGCCCTGAGATCATGCCGGTTATGTTCATTCCGTGGCTCGGGTGGTTCATCGCAGTTACGAAGAATGTGTGCGACATTAGGTAGTCGGTAGTGTACTCCGAGGGTTGGTTCGGCCAGACAATTACGAGGGGCCAACCTCCCCATACGCCACGGTCACCAATGAAGCTAATGCCGGTAAGGCCCAGTACGTAAAGCTGGCTCACCACATTTATGAGACCGCCATAGATCAATATCACAAGGGCTGACGCGGGGCTCAGGCCAGCTGAGAACAGGAACAACATAACGAGCACGGCGAACGCAGCCATCATCAGATATATGGTCCTGTAACTGAAAGGTTCCTTCTGCTCGATCTCAGGTCCAGCCCGACCCCTTGCAGCTCTCACCGTTTCTGCAAGGTAGCTTCTCGAGTTCCAAAGAACCATGATAAAGATACCAATCGCACCGCCCAGAGTGCCGACGTAGCTCCAGTAGAACGGCGGACCAAATGCGAAACTCGAAGTTCCGCCAAATCCGAAGATCCTGCAGCATCCGGTGGTGGTCAGCAGCCCTGTGTAGTAACCCAATGCGTATGCTACCTGGGTAAGGGCGATCATGGCGAGCGTCATAACCCAAACGGTAAAGGACACATTCAGAGGTGCAAAGTAGAACATGGCGAAGCTGAGAAGATCCTTGCTGAAGCCAACCCAACCTACGATCGTAGAGCCGAGTGGATCGTCCACGGCTGGGTGGTAGCAACCTGGCGGGCTGGTGTTGACGCGCCAAAGCAAAAAGTCGGGCCACCATGGGAAGAGAGATGTAAACATTATCTGGAAGCTGAACAAAAGACCAATAACCAAACCGATGAGGAACCGCTTGCCCCTGCCCGAAGCCTCGCTTGGTGGCTTGACCATCTTTATGGTTTCGTAAGAAGCTATTACGTGTGGAAAAGGTACCTTCTCGATATCTATCCACCTGCGCCTGAAGAGCAGCATCAGGCTGGCGGAGAGGAAAAAGAACACCAAGTAGTAGGCCGACCAGAAGAAGACGGTCGGCATCCAAACGGACCAATCTGTCGGATATCCACCACTGATCATCTTCTCCACCTCGCCGTATGGCGGCACCCACCACCAGCTCTGCATTAAGCTTCTGACCGGTTCCGTTGTCGATACGAGGGTACGCGTGAAGCCCGTTGGTATGAGCGCGAATGTCTCATAATGGCCAAGCGTGTAGGAAACTACCAAGCCTGTCGTGTAGAGAGAGACCAAGGTAGAGGTGCTGATCTTGGAGATCTTCCTAATGGGGAACAGGAGCATTGGCAAAATGATAGAAAACATTGCCAAGT
>CAZWAU010000099.1:0-3959 GCA_964631995.1 uncultured Nitrososphaerota archaeon | reverse complement strand
ATAGTGGACGAGATACATGAGCTTGCCAACAGCAAGAGGGGGGTCCACCTTTCCTTGAGCTTGGAGAGGCTCGAGCAGCTTGTAGGCAGAAGCTTTGTCAGGATCGGGTTGGGCGCGACCCTTCACCCGCTGGAGGAGGCTGCAAAGTTTCTAGTAGGATATGATGACTCTGGAACTCCGAGAAGTTGCTCCATCGTGGATGTTTCCTGGTCAAAACCTTTCGACCTGCAGGTTGTTTCACCGGTGAGGGACATAGTCCACGCAACCGCTTCACAACTTAATGCTGCAATGTACAATCTCCTAGACAAGCTGATATCCAAGCACAGGACGACCCTAATCTTCACGAACACCAGAAGTGGAACGGAGAGGATAGTGTACCACCTGAAGAGGCGATGGGGAAAAAAATATACTGATGCGAACATAGGTGCCCATCACGGTTCCCTGTCAAGGGAGGCACGCCTCGATGTCGAGAACAGGCTGAAGCAGGGCCTCCTTAAGGCAGTTGTGTGTAGTACATCGCTAGAGTTGGGAATCGACATAGGCTCCATAGATCTCGTAGCGCAGATTGGATCGCCAAAGAGTGTAACAAGAGCTGTTCAGCGAATAGGAAGGAGCGGCCATGGATTTAAAGACGTAGCTGTAGGAAGGATCATCGTACTTGACCGGGACGATTTGGTAGAGTGCTCCGTAATGCTAAGGTGCGCGATGGAAAAGAATCTGGACAAGATCCAGATCCCAGTTAACTGCCTTGACATACTTTCTCAGCACTTGGTGGGGATGAGCTTGAGCTCAAAATGGAGAGTTGATGAAGCCCTTAAACTTTTGAGAAGAAGTTATTGCTACCACGATCTGAGCAAGCAGACCTTGATCTCTGTTCTCCATTACTTGGCAGGGCATTACTCAGACTTGGAGGACAGGAAGGTGTATGGCAAGATTTGGTTTGATGAAAAAGATGGGATTTTCGGCAGAAGGGGAAGGTACACAAGGGTGATATATTACCTGAATATTGGTGCAATTCCAGACGAGGTAAAGATAACGGTCAAGCGCCGAAGCAATGGTAAAAGGTTGGGCAATATTGAGGAGGGATTTCTAGAAAGGCTCAGGCCGAACGATATCTTCGTGCTTGGAGGAAAGTTATACAAGTTTAAGTATGCTAGGGGCATGACATGCTATGTTGACGAAGCTCCCAGGGGATCGTCGCCAACGATACCTTCTTGGTTCTCTGAGCTCCTTCCGCTTAGCTGGGAACTCGCATCTGAGATTAGGCGATTCAGATCCAGGGTCAAGCAGGAACTTGATAAAGGAGCTAATCGCGAAGAAATTGTTGCATGGCTCCGAAGTACGCTTCCAGTTGACAGGTATTCCGCCATCTCGATCTATGAGTACTTTAAGGAGCAGCATAGATACCTAGATGGTAAAGTTCCAACTTCTGATGTCCTACTTGTCGAGAGAACGCATGATCTTAAAGGTAGGGCATTCTTGATCTTCCATGCATTATTTGGACGCAGGACGAACGATGCTCTATCAAGAGTTTTTGCAGCGGTTCTCTCAGAGCAGATAGGAGCAAGCGTGGCGATCACAGTGAGCGACAATGGATTTGCATTGCTTGTTCCAAAAAATGCAAATATAGATATTGGAAAACTTGTCCTATCGGTCCTAGAACTCGATCTCGAAAAGTATCTCAGGGATAATGTAAGGAGAACCGAGCTGATGAGGAGGAGGTTCAGGCACTGCGCTTCACGGAGTTTCCTCGTGCTTAGAAACTACAAAGGGCACGAGATCGGTGTAAGTAGACAACAGACAAACTCCCAAATACTTCTTTCTGTGGCAGAGAAGATCGATCCCCACTTCCCAGTGCTTGATGAGACATATCGCGAGATCCTGATGGATACGATGGACTTGGAGCATGCGAGAGAGGTTGTCGAGATGATTAGGCAGGGAAACCTAAATCTTCAGATAGTGGAAACAGATGCTCCTTCTCCTTTCGCACACAATCTGATCGTCCTAGGTGAAGCCGACATAATCCTGATGAAGGATCGAAGGAGGCGCCTCCTGCAGTTGTATGAGGCAGTTATGAGGAAAGTACGGAGACTTGAGAGCTGCGGATGAAACTTTGGGATTCCATCGAGATAATAGAGCCTTATCCGGCGATTTATATAGAGGGAATAGATTGCATCGTCATCTCCGACTTGCACCTTGGTTATGAAGGCATAATGGCCGAGCATGGAATAATGATGCCCAAGGTTCAATTCGATGAGGAGGTAGATATGCTCGAGGCAATATTGGCCAAGAGGAGGAGCAGAAGGATAATCTTGAATGGCGATATCAAGCACGAATTCTCAACAACGAGCTACCACGAGTTTAGGGAGGTTGCAGACCTGCTCCAATACTTAGCTAGAGCTTTTGAGGAAGTCATAATAATCAAAGGAAACCATGACAACTACATCGAGAGGGTTACAAGCAGGCATGGGATTGTGGTTTATGGATCGAAGAACATTGGAGGTTTTTTATTCGTTCACGGCCACAAAAGGTTGACCAAGGGTCAAAGTGCAGACCTGAAATACTTAATCATAGGGCATGAGCATCCTGTAATGGCTCTGATAGATGAGGTGGGAGCGAAGGAGAGGGTGAGCTGCTTTCTCTATGGCAATTCTTCTATTGGTAAAATACTGGTGATGCCAGCTTTCTCGACTCTAGCGTATGGTTCCGAAGTGAACTTAATCCCCCAGAAGGAATGGCTCTCACCAATACTTAGGGAGGATGTTGAGACAGATAGCTTGAGCTCGGTTGGAGTGAGCTTGGATACTGGGCTGCTGAAGTTTGGAAAACTTAGAAACCTGCGTCAGATTTAGGAACTCTTAGTGGTGGGGGTTATTCAGTCATTTTCATAGCCATATAGTACTTTAGGGAAATGACTGTGAGGCCTCCTTTTATATAGGATTGGGATGACAAAGAAGTATGGTTTGCAAAGGATCTGAGCAAAAGATAAGGGAACTCCGGCACTTGATACAGGCCATCAACGTATCGATGCAGCAGGGAGGCTGTTATCTCGTAAGCAGGCTTGCGCCAAATGGACCCATAATGCGTGAACCAAACCTAAGTTATGTGCACAAAGCATCCTGGGGCATGTATGCAGCTGGGATCGATCGAAAGGTGATATGGCGCCTCATCGATTGGGCGAAGGAAAATGGGTTGAAGCCCAACAACGATTTCTACTTCGATGGCGAGGGCCCAGAGTACAGGATAATGCAGAGAGCATACAGGCCCCTTACTTTCGGTAAAGTTGCTGTCTGGATCGGTCACCCCCTCTTCGAAGATCGGGAGATATTGAATAGAATACTACAATATCAACATAAGTCTGGTGGAGTCTTCAACTACATTGGAGAAGATCCGGATCACGTGGAGGAGCAAGCTACCATAGGTTCTCTGAACACTACTTTCTTCGGGCACCTCATGTTGGCCCTTGATATGAAGAGTGAAGCCTTGAAGGCGGGTGATTGGGTTCGGAAGCTTGTGGAGATGAATGCCAAGAACATGAAGGAAAAAGGTATGATGTACACTCAGATGACGCCGGATGGGAAGCTCATTAGAGACGTTCAAAAAGGGGAGAAAATATCAAAGGTAGTTGATAACAAGAGCCCAAAGCAAGAATTTTGGCATGTAGGAACGGCTATGGCTTATCTATGCGACCTTTACGAGGCCATGAGGGAAAGGTGGGGATACTCCAAGGGCTCTGCTGAACCATATCTGAAGGCGGCGCTTGAATTGATCGAATTCGAGGACACGATGCCCCTGGAAAGTTATCTATGGCCGTCCAAATGCAAAGTTGGTTGGGGAGCGGGCGAACTTCTCAAGATTCTTGTTAAGTATGGTGAGGCAATGGAGGAGCACATTGAGATGGCGCTCAGGGCCTGCATGAAGGTAGCTACTTTCACCTTCATGGACAACCAGTTGCCCAG
>CAZWAU010000098.1:0-25570 GCA_964631995.1 uncultured Nitrososphaerota archaeon | reverse complement strand
CTACAGCTGGAAAGAAGAATATCAACTAAAGCGTTGAGTCCGTTTCCTTTTTATCCGCTTGCGGGCTATGAGCTTTGCAGATTCCAATATTTGTGCAGCTTGTTCATTCTTTAGTTTATGCCTTTTTTCGCCCAACTCTTTAATGGCTGCGCTTATGTCAGAAACTTCGATGAAACCATTGTTCAGGCTTTCCAACAGCACAGTCCAAGTGTTCCATGTTTTAAGCCCAAACATCCTTGCAAGGTTAGAAAGCGCCTTCTCATCAACCAAAACTTCTGCTTTTTTCTCTCTTGCAAACAGAAGCGTCTCAGCATCTGCCCTTGATGTGTTTTCATCTTCAGCCAACCTTTTAGAAGCTAAACGCTTTGGGAAATCTTCTACTACAATCCAGCCTTCGTCTATAGCCTTTCCAATTATTTGAGCGTCGGCATGACCAAGTTTGACACCCTCATCAACGACTTCACGTTTCACATTCGGAGTGATTATCACTTGATTGAAAAGCTTCCTTAGGAGGTACAGCTTGTTTATTTGGGCTAAATGAATAATCGGACCAGCATCAGAAAACACGGCTGGCAAGGCTTAATCTCCATACTTCGACTTTACGTATTCTCGTATTCCTTCAGAATCCCAGTTAACTGGAACACCTTCTTCCTCCAAAATTTCAAGAAACTCACGCAGCGAAACGCCCAATACCTCAGCAGACCGCCCAGCAGTCAACTTCCCCTTCCGATAAAGGTCAACAACCCTTCTACGCAATCCATCTTCAATAAACTCCTTAATCAATGTCGAGCGGTCAATATCCTCAAGAAATCTTAAGGCTTCGATCCTTTCCAAGTCACGCTTTGAAAGGCGAACAGTAATCACGGCGCTTTTCTCTGTCAGGGTTTTCACCGCAAATAAAGAATACATTGTAATACATAAACCTTATGTCTAAAGCGATCAATTCACTAAACCTAAAAGACCCTTTTTCTATTTTAGGTGAATAAATGAACCCGTTAAATATATGTTTGTGGGTTGCAGCAGCCTTAATCTACGCTTTCCTCTGCTATTCGGCTCAAGACAAGCCTTTCAACTGGCCGGAAGTTTCTTCGACCAAACTAAAGGCCAAGTAAAGTTGGAGATGAAGGTGACAATCTCATCAGAAGAGTGGGAGGTTGCTACCTGAAGATAGAAGGAGATGGGCAAGAGGTTACAAGGCCCGTATGGCGCTCCAAAGTAGAGCTCCCTTAAACGAGGGAGGATATTGGAAGGCAACGTGCTTGACGTGAGCTTCGAGGAAGAGGTGTGGTTAAAGAACTCGATAATATATTTGGCGATGCTGGCTACGAAGCGGATGAACAAGCCCTTGAAGACGACAACGAAAACCTGAGAGATTTTGCAAGGATCATGATGCAGCTGGCAGATTGCATAGATAAGGCAAAGCAAAGAGGAGGAATACCATACCTGGAATTCGAATTCTAAATACCTAGGGGATGATGCAAAGGGTTAGTTTTGTTCTCGATTTTAGCCCATAGGATCATGTTTGGCGGGAAGGCCAAGAGAAGGTTTGATTTGCTACTACGTAGCTTATCCATTGGAAAGGTTCAGAGTTTTGGAAAATTATTTTCCCATCTGTTGCAAATGGCTGTTATGTTAGCCAACTTTTCTATCTTTTTTGGCCATCATAAGGGACAAGTTAAAAATTGACCTTTATAGTGCACAAGATATCCAAATGTCTGAGAACCGCAACTGCAGAATTGAGGGAGATATCCAGTTTCTATCAAACACCCTTTGAAAAGCTTCACATTGAAGCTTGGTATAGGGGTAGAATTCCACTTCAGAAGAGATTTCCACTTACAGTAACAGAACGAAAGATTTGTTAGACAAAATAAAATTGCTCTATGCTTCATAATCCAAATTGTTTTTAAAATCAAAGTTGTTGAGCAAACCTCAGTCAAGCACATATATTTTCATAATTGTATAGTTCAAATAGCTTTCATGTTTTTTGACTATAAAAGTTCCCACACAGATTCCCTTAAACTGGGGTCTAAAGTTATCCTTAAAAATAATTTGAGCATGAGGTCCCTTCCAACAAACCCCTCTCTATTGGGATTAGCAATCTTATATGGGTTTAGCCTCATATCATTCCAATTGTCAACTCCTTCAACTGATTTTTCTAAACAGCGTCCTGTCTTTTTGTTTTTCATACCAACCTTCATCTTTCTAAAATAGTAAGAATATCCTCTACCTAAATGTTGTCCGTAACCTATTCCTTCCGCTTCTTTAACTATAGTTCTGCAAGTGGCTTCATCAAACACAGCATAGTTGGGATTGCCTGTATCAAAATCGCTTCTAACCTTTATACCTCTATCAAAAACTTTTTCATCATCCCATCTTATGTTTCCAAGATATACTTCGACTGCAGGATAATAATCTTCGTCCTCCAAGCCTGACCATTGAACTCCTTCTTCAATGAGTGTTTCTCCTGACAAAGGATAACAGGGTTTTTTCAACTCATCTTCTATTTGAGCCACATACCTTGAAGAAAATTCATATCTGTCTTTAGATGATGCTATGACTTTTTTATCACAAACTAATAAAGATTTAGCGTTTCTTTTCTGGAGCTCTGTATTAATCCAGTCTCCATGAAGCTCGTAAATTCTTCTCGCTATCATATGAAGTACTCTACCGCAAGATTCCTCATTGTTAACAAGACTTCTATACCTATTTAAAGAAATTTCAAACGGGTCTATGTTTCTAAGATACTCTTCTATTGCTTTTAGATCTTCCATAGCTTTCAATAGTTACTTAAAAGTTTAATATTTAAATATTTTTCGAGTATCTAGGAGACTGTCAAGTTAACGCGGCTCATGCTCTGATCCAGCTTTCCGACACCTTCGGACTATAAGTTTGGAAGCAGACATTGAACTGCCTTATCCTCCTCTTAAGCTTGCTGAACCAGCGCTCTATCGCATTCCCTCCTTCCGAACGTCTTTCTTCTCCTTAGCTTCAGAAAAGCCATAGTCCAATCGTACCACTGAGCATATCGGTATAGATCGTCGGCTTGTTTGCTCACGAGTCCTTAAAGATCTCCATTAACATAAAACACTCTGCAATGCCTCTTCCTCTGGATAGCTACAACATCGCCTGACCTGATCTCCCTCGCAACCCAAAGGTAGGCTCTTTTGACGAGGTTCCAAACTACAGTCTCGTCTATGGCTATGTAACCTCTCCTGCGCCTGATCGTTTCGGAGAGAAGCTCGCCAACAGTATGGAACCAATCTCTTACAGCTTCGTAGCTTGCCTTAAATCCAAGCTCTCTTAGCAACCCTCCTGAAGCTCAGACCCTCTAAAGTCTTGACAGCCAAAGCTTTGATAAGCGGAGGTGTCCTCCTTGGAAAGAGATTTTTATCACCAAATAGAGCTACTAAATGGTCTAGGCTCGTTCTCATCGCTCCTCTAGTGAGAGGATGAGTCTGGACCAAGTTGACAGTCTCATTTAACTGAGAAAAATGTTTTTATAGTCGACCATGGTATACTATGTATACCATGGTATCGGTTACGGTCTCAGTAAAGGTTCGCAAAGAGCTTATGGAGCTAGCTGATAAGATGGTTAAGTACGGTCTCGCCAAAAGCAGATCGCATGCTTTCAACATAATGATTGAAAAAGGACTCAGCAAGGTTTCCGAGGAGGTTGAATTCTGGGATTCAGCCCACGAAAGGGTTGAGGAGTTGAAGAAAACGAATTTTAGGATTAGGCATGGTCGTCTCAACGAGCTGCTCGAGGAAGACAGGGCTAGATGATTTACTTAGATACGAACGTCATCATCTCTTATGTTGACGAGTTGGATTCAAGGCATGAGGACGCAAAAAGGCTTTTCAGCATTCTTGAACACGATAGAGTTGTAAGTAGGCTTACTCTGGCGGAATTAGCCTCGGCTTTCTCCAGAGCTGATTTAGATAGCCCTATGGCTTTCGCTCTTTATTCAATTGAACAATCTGGAGCTAAATTTGTAGACATAGATTTTAACGACATAATAATTAAAGCTCCGAAGCTGGCTGAAGAGCTTAGGCTTAGAGCTCTGGATTTGTTTCACCTATTAATCTGCGCTGAAATCCATGTGGAAATTTTTACAACATTTGATGAAAATATCATTAACAAGTCAGAAGACATCCATAGATTGCTGAAGGTCAGAGTTGTCAGCAAGTAGCTTTTTAAACTCCTCAGGAAAAGCCAAAAGATTAGAACGATGTTCGTTTTTGAAGGACCCTAGAAAGCTTAAAATCCTCCAGTTAGCATAGCATTCCGAGTTGAGGCTGAAGCTCCGGCTTCTAGATTTAAATATGGATCTCCTTTCTAGCAGAGATGCTGTTTTCCTCTGGGGGTTTCAGACGCTGGAAGAAGGGTTTTACTTGTAGACAACGCGGTTGAAAACTTTTTCTTCCTAAAGCCTTTGAGCAGTGTTGAACCTGAGCGCGCGCTACATTTTTAAACCCAAGGTATTTGAGTTAGATAGGATTTCTCACTGGATGCATTTAAACTCTATAACCTTCTCCCTCTGCCTGAAGCAGATTTCGAACTTATCGAACACCCCCTCTCTTCCAAGAATATACGGGATGTCCTCTACGAGGGCTATAGCGATCTTAACATTAAAAACTAGTTCTCCGATCCTCATCCTTACGTCTTTCAATATCACTGGAACCTTAGCGCCTCCGACCCCTCTTACCTCCTTAGTTTACTCTTCCTCAACAACAACCCCAAAGGCTTTGAGAAAGGAAGCGGGGAGGATGCTGATGTCCGCCCCAGAATCTATGTAAGCTAAGAGCGTTATCCATCCGGCTTGTGTTTCCACCTCGAGCTCCGCAATAGGCCTGTAGATTTCTCCGAATAAGCTCGATTCCTCCCTCTGGTAGGGAAACTTCATTTCGAAGTCAAAACCAGCGTTTCTTCCCTCGGAACGTATGCGAGCACGGGTTTTTTATCCGGAAATTTCTCTTTGGCTTGCCTGTAGGCCTCCATAGCACTATCTCCACTGGCCACAACCTCCCTCCCTATTAAAGCGACGTGTTTGCCCCTGAGACCTCTGAGCTCCTCTGGGAAGGACGCAAAATAATTCAGTTCTTCGTTCATCATGCCCATGTGGTTAATTGAGCAGCATCTTATAAACACTTCTTTGGAATCCCTTGATTAGTTACTATAATCGGTTGAAAAACAGTAGCATATTCTACTCCCTTTCTCCGCTAAAATGAAAAACCGATGATAAAAGACTTTTCAAAATCAACGATATTTCCAATCATTAACATGCCTTATGGAAATTCCTAATGATGCTTCTCTTAACGATGACTAACGGAACACCCGGGAAAATGTTTTATGGATTTTTACCTTGGTTATCTGGTGCACATATTATTCTACCATTTTTTAAATTATCAATTTCAGAAATTGCCAAAAGTTGCTGATATATCTTAGATACATAAGGGATATTTATATGGAATTGCATTTCATAATTGATTGTTATGTCTGAAAGGGTCTTGAAAAGGGTTAGACATGAAGTGGGTTTTCTTTGGGTTATTTTAGGTGTTTCTTTGGGTATATCTTCAGCGATGAATACCCTACTGATGGATTGGTCCTTTAAATGGATGAAAATGTCCTTTGATGTATCAACCAATTCCTGCCTACGTAAGTGTCCATATTTCTACAGCATCTTTTCCAGCCATCGAGCCTTTACAATACTGGGTGAGTGAAAATGAAAACGAGGCTCTTTCAAACTTGCATATTGTCGGATTCATTGGAGTTTATAAGCTAATTTTAAACAACATGGCGATGTTCGTTGCGTACGCATACGAGGAACCTCTTCACGGATAGGGGGAATCTCGAGTACCGCCACTGCCACTCTCTTATCCATCGCCATGCTTCTATATGCCTCAACTTCCTTTTTGATATCCTCTTCTGTTTGAGAGCCATACTCTCTATCTAAAGCTTCTTCGTAATTATAGTATCATCCGCGCCATAGATCAAGAGCTTCGTTTTTGGCTTGATCCACTATCAAATGCTTTTTATTATAATCTATGCCTTATCTGAGATATTGTTGTTTCAGAGCGTTGCCTTGGTTATAGCCTTTGACACCTGTCCTATAAGGCCACTTTTTTGCGCGTTCCACATCTCTATTCCCATAACTTTGCCTTTCTCGTCGAGTTCAAGGTGAACATCTGGGTCTGCTTCGATTACCTCGTAACTTGGCCCCTCTTTGAAAAGCACGTACAATATATCCACCGACTTATCGTACCACACTCTTACTTTGCCTTTTTCCATGCACCCCTCACCGTTTTGGACGCTATGAGTCTATTAATTTTAGTGGTATAATAGATAGTTATAACCTTAACTGCTCCAGCCTCCTCCCTGTAGGCAAGAACAACAGATTTGTCGTTGATCTTTTTCATTGCCATGACCGTCCCGTGTTCAACATCGTCATACAGCTCATCAGGAGTTCTTAGGGTCTGATATATCTGTGCCATGCTCACGCCCCTCCTACGTGCCTTTTCCATCGCGTGATGGCTTAATTCGATGGCCATTCAGTTACCGATTCCCTTTACTTGAAACGTGGGTTATAACTTTTCATCGTTAACAAGCTGTATCACCAATGGCATCAGGATTTGGTAAACAATGATAAAGTCGGTCATAGAATCAACCCACATAAAACTTAATTGCGGGGACCCAAAGACGCATCATCCTATCGATACAGCGATTCATGATCCTATTTAGGCCCCCATGAATCTGGCATGAAGGATGAATAAACTGGATTAGGTGCTTGGGCCTTAATCGTACCCTACTCAGAGTGAATAACACCCCGCTCGTTGATATCCTCATGCTATTCATTCCAGTAGGCGTTCCCCAGACGGCATAACCCTTCGATTTTTACATCTCGCCTTACTGGTTAACCTACCGCTCCCTCACGATGTGCCCTACTAGCTTAAATTTCCAAAAACGCGGCTCCCTTGAGGAAATGCGGTATACGAGCCAGAGAGATGAGAGTGTTAAACGGTTCTTGACAAATATCCCAGATGGATGAAGATTCCTCAAGCTCAGGAAGAAACTTGGCGAATGAAGGATGAATTACAGGCTCGTCAACACCGTGATGCCGACATAGGTAGAGATGTAGCCTTACCAACTTGTATATCGTTCCTTTTGGGGACATAAACATCCAATGTCTTATATGGAATGCCTTTCTCGGAGAGGAAGCCTATTAGTCTAGCGTATCCATCTCTAGGTACCAACACGGCCCCACGCCCGATGCGTATGGCATTTATCTTCTGAAGCAGACCTTCGTGCCCCTTCCTGCCCATGAGGCGATACTCAATCGCAAGCTTTGCCTTCTGATTCAGCTTCCGCATGCTGAAGGTGATGATAACCCCGGGTGTAACTTCCACATTGGCTGCTGGCAGATCGAGCGGATATCTGGCATACAAAATTTTTCCCTGTTCTCGAATGCTCTGGAGAAAGCTAGGCTCGGTCTTTTGGGCGAGTTCTTTAATCGTGCGTGTCAAAACCTGTGTGAATAGTCCGAGTTTCGATACCGTCGCGAAGAGCCTCGGTCTGTTCCTCCACATGGAGCTATCATCCTCGAATATGACGAGGAGATCATAATCCGATGACGCATCGTAGTCCCCTCTGGCCCTGCTGCCGAAGAGAATGACGCCCAGAACCCCTTCAATCCCGGAAATAGCGTCAGTCAACTTCTTTAAATCTGATCCCTGTCCTCTTCCCGATCTCATCGAGAACGGCCTCCATTGCTTTTACTGCCTCGGCAGCCCGCTTCCCATTTAGGCCATCATATCCCAGATCGCCACATGCACCCCAGAGGATGTCCAACATGACGGCGATAGCCGGGAAGGAGGTCCTGGCCCAATGGTTACGGTCGGCGTGGGCAGATCTGGGATGAAGATGAAAGTGATGGCCATCCTTGGCAGCAGCAGCCTCTATGGCCTGCTCGACCGCCTTTAGCGCCAAATCCCCAACATTGGTATACCGGTGCTTCCTGTACTCATCTAGAGCACCTAGCCGTTTTTCAGCTGCCAAGAGAGCATGGTGTCGGGCATCACCCATGAATATTCATATAATATGACAAATGGAATATTATATAACCATTTCCCATGTTTCCGTCAGACTTGCATAAAAGTTGGAAGAGCTGGTCAATTCATATCAGAATGCCTTTCGAGTATATTCCTATACCTGCGTGCAGCGTCATGGAAGTAGCCCTTATTACCTCCCTGCTTCACTCAATCCCAAAGCGAGAGGAGCCTAATTCACCATCACCAGCCAGAAGAGAAACATATAGGTGCCGTTGCTACACCCTGCGATGAGGTAAAGACACTGGCTGCCAAACGATTACTCATCGTATACTACACAAACACAGGTAATACTGGGAGGATGGCTAAGGAGATCGCGAAGGGAGCTGAAATGGCAGGAGTCATGACGGACATAAAAACGGTTGACGAATGTATTAGTGCCGACTTAGTCAATGCCGACGGGATCGTTGTAGGCTCACCCACGTATTTCAGTAATGTTGCTTGGCAAATTAAGAAGCTCATTGATGAGTCGATAGTCCATTATGATAAGGGACGTCTGCTGAGGAACAAGATTGGTGGATGCTTTACCTCGTCGGGAACACGAAGCGATGGTGAAGACTGCATCAGAATGCTTGAGTTGGCCTTTGGTAAACATCATGGGCTGAGAATGTTGCGCGGAATTGTAAGTACAGCGGGCAATGGAGAGGAGGAAGTGTCAAAGATGTCTCGTCAATATGGTATTGGGATCGCCAGACAGATCCTTTCCGGTTAATAATCCTCTCGAGCCAATAAGTTCCTGAGGGTGACTTGGAGTCTTCTGAAGGCTTACCTCTTGATTTTCTGGAATAAAAAGGGTGCGATCGGACGAGAGGAGGCACTCGAGCTTTTAGATAGCCTCGTCGAAGTAGGCTATCGCCTGAGTTCCAAAGATTATCTCACCATCAAGAATCGCATAAGTGCCTAGCCAGGTAATTCTATCACAGGTCTAAAATTGAATTTTACTTGAAATAGTCGGTAATTGTGACACTTCCAAACTAGCTGTACATTTTTTTGGACGATCAAACGATAATGACTTAATAGGCCCTATGCCGGGTGGATCTACAACAAGCCTACTCCATCAATGGACCACGGCTTCGGAGTGCTATTTTGTCCTTGATGGATATGAGCCATATCGTCGGCCATACTTGGATAATAGCTCAACTTTATCTACGGGGGTGTCATTAAGGATTGGACTTCCGCTCCCAAGTATGAACCCTCCACCCGCCGAACCCTCATCCAACCTATTCCTTATCTCCATTGCCAAATCGGCTGGATTGCCAATGGGCATCATCCTTATGCTGTCTATGTAGCCCATCAGGCAGAGTTCATCCATCGTGGCCCTTCGGATGGATGGGATGTCGTTCGTGAATCCCTTCTTGGATTCCTCAACTGCTAGACAGGAGGGCTGAAGGGCGCACAGCTCCCGTAACCTGTCGGACACACCGCCGCAGAAGTAGAGGAGGGGACGTATCCCCTTCTTCCAAACACAGTCGATCACCCGCTTTTCATATGGCCATATTATGTCGATGAAGTGCCGAATATTTATGCAGTCCGAGGAGGCCATGCACTCCTCCATCCAAAGCCCGTCGAGCCCAAGATCGGCCAGATGGTCGACCCAGTCCATTTCCATCTTGGTTAGTATATCGAGGAGATGGCGAAGTTTATCAGGCTCCTTATGAAGGCTTATGAAGTATCGATCCCCCAATGCACTATAGGCATCCACCGCAGGCATGCTGAGCCAGGAGACCAGGAACCTCTTCCCCCCGAGGGCATGCACGGCATCCGCGATGGGACGGATGGAGAAGGAATCCCCATGAAAGCTACACACCCTTTCGATGTTGTCCCAATCTGCGCTCTCGAAGGCACCCCTCAGAATTCCAATAGGGCTGTGTGGAGCGACATTATCTTCATAGGCCTGTGTTTCTCCTGTCCGACGGTCCTTCACGTAGGCCTTGCCAGCTGAGAATGTCACCTGGTGATCCCTAATCCATGTATCCGCATTGCCGAGGGGTATCATCGCCCAATCGAAATCAAAGTGCTGGATTCCCTTCAGGGTCCATCTCGAGACGGCCTCTGCGGAACCGAAGACGTAACGCATCAACGGGATATCGCAGACCTTACTGATCATCTGCCTATCCAGGTAGGGTGCCAGCGGTACGAGGTCGGGCTCTTCGAGGTCAAGTGCAGCGAAGAATCTATCTCGACTATTCATGGTCAGGTTTAACTAGTACATTCATCCAGTTCGATAATATATTATTTTGGCTCACGAAGCCTTTTCAACCTGCCTTCCCGATACTCTTCACATGGCTCTATAACAACACGAAGGGGAGCCTATGTATAGCCATCATGTTCCATGCTGCCATCAACACCACCCTCTTTTGCATGCCCATCGATAGGATCGAATTTTACTCCCTGACAGTTGCCCTGATGTTGGTCGTGACCATCGCCATTGTGAGGGCCTTCGGTCCTGAGAGGCTGGTACGTGAGCCTGTGAAATAGTCCGGCGGCGTTGAATGGTTGTATTTACAACGGCGGAACCTTATGAAAGATCATGGGTGAATGTGCGAAAACGAGGCACATTTTCAGATTCATGGGGGGTTATAAGCTAATTTTAAACAACATGGCGATATTCATTGCATTCGCGTTCGAGGTCCCTCTTCAGGGACAGGAGGGGAATCTCAAGTACGGCCACAGCCACTCTTTTCTCAATCGCTGTGCTTCTCATCTTCATGGCATACATCAACGCATCTCGTTCTGCCTTGGCAGTATGGAGATGCACCAGAAGCGTCTTCACTTTTACAGATTCCGCCAGATGTCTCCACGCAATAATAGCCTGGCGATACTGCTATGCCTGGAGAACAAGCATTGCACCAACAGTTGCCTGAGCAGCTAGTAGGGCATTTGTCACACAGACCTATTGTTTGACAGTATGATGGTAGAGTTGTGGTGGTTGAGGTTGTTGATGTTGAGAGGTCAACTTTATAAGTATGAAAGTAAAACAATATTACAAGTGGTAATAGTATGACTAAGCCCGAACTCACAACAATAAGCCAGAAGGGTCAGGTTGTCATTCCGCAAACCATAAGGAGTAAGCTCGGACTGAGTCCTAAGACAAGGCTGTTGGTCTACGGTTACGGTGATACCGTCATAATGAAGAAACTGGAGCTGCCAGATGTGAAAAGCGAGTTGGAAGAGCTATGGATGAAAATGGACAAGAAATTGGCTGGAAAACGCAGGCCAACGGAAAGGGAGATAATCGAGGAAATCCAAAGATACAGGAAGGGGAGGAAGAAGAAGGAGTAACCGAATGCTCCGAGTAGTCCTTGATACTAACGTCCTCATATCTGCCCTCATACGAAAAGGCAAACCAAGAAAGCTGTTGCGACGAGCATACGGAAAGAGGTTCATCCTCTCTAGAGAGATAATGGAGGAATTCTTAGAAGTTTGTGGTAGGGATTACTTTCACGAGTTCGTGAGCGATGATGAGGCTGCCAGTTTCTCAAGGATGTTAGTGAACCTATCGCAGTTCGTTGCAATAAAATCGAAATTTAAGGTGATAAGCGAAGACCCTAGTTCCTCCATATCCCCTATTGCAACATTGACCGCTTGGACATCCTGATGAAGTGAAAATAGAGCTACAAGCACCACAATAACAGTAAGTTCCAGAAACACAACAAGCATCAGATGTACAAGGCTTTCAGTAGCAAGTATATCCCGAAGTATCAGGCTTGACATGAGCTTCGAGGAGGAGGTCGTCAAGGAACTCGAGGGGATATTCGGCGATGCTGGCTACGAAGCGGATGAACAAGCGCTTGAAGATTCGAATTCTATATTCCCAGAGGATAGCACAGCGGGAATCAGTGGAAGCGCGAAAAAGACCCACAGTGCCGCAATCCTGTCCATATTTTTATCGTTCGTTTTCCCCACTCAAGTCCTTAAGTTGACCTACAACATATTCGACACCCATGCGGGATAATGATGCTACATCGCCGCTTTTTTTCCATAAAATGTAACCTTTATTAGCCAAATGCCTTATTACATTTTTAAAACTGGGTTTAACACCATATTTTTCAGCTATTTCATCCCAACCTATCATTCCTCGTACTTGTTGGATCGCTTTATATCTCATCATAATAAGCTCCTTATCGTACATTCTTAAGAGAACCTCATCTTCATATGGCTTTAAAGTCACCGTCGTACGCCCGCACTTGAATTTGTATTATTATACCAAATGATTTATATAACTATATCGTATATACGTCAGGTCTTGAGGCCTTGAATAGAGTTAAGCTTCTGAGGGCAAGCTCGATAAAAGGTAATTCAAATGGAAGAACACCTTTTCCAGAGGCCACTAGGATAATCTTGAAAACATTAGCCACTAAAGATCGACCATTCACGATTTCCAGCCTAGAGACTGAGACTGGTATAAATCGTAAGACGATAGAGAAAGCCATTGAGCTTATTGCAGAATGGCAAAGGTTGACAAAAGGTTTCCATTTAGAGGTTGAAAAACTAAATAGAATAAAGATGATCAGGCTCAGGAAGAAAGGATTGCTTAGTCTCCCAGAAGACGCGCAAAGGCGCATATTGAGAACGGAGTATTTTCCCAAGCCATCAGAGGAGGATATGATATTAATCCATCTATACCAAAAAGATGCGACGACTGAAAAAAGATCTATCTCTCTGGAAACTACTCCAATATTGAGGAAGCTTCTGAAACAAGGTCAAATAATTCGGAAAAAGGGCAAGTTCTACCTTTCAGACGAAGGCAGCATAGTGGCAAAGGGAGCCATGAGGCTCTATCCTGAACTAAAGTAAGTGACATTACCATCAAACCTTTACATCCATTATCGTAATTATAGTTGTAATCGAAAAATTCTCTTAATGTTATTCACCAGTGAATTCTATGGAAGGAGTCCGCTAGGCTTAACCTTCTGATCTTAAGCGAGCTTGCCTTACCCACGATTACCAACCACGACCTGCCTTTCAGCTTCTCAGGGATACAACTCCCTCAGTAGGGCCATCTCCTCTTTCGTCCAAACTCTCTCTTTCAGTATCCGCCTTTGGAGAAGCTTTAACAATGTTATTCCGCGCCTAGCAACTCCCGTACATCCCTTTGAAGAGATAATTTTCTGAAAGGGGAGATGAGCAGAATTCCTTGAGTATTCCGTGTAGAATCACGTCCTTTTCTACTAGGTTTGCGTTCTCGATTTTAGCCCATAGGATCATGTTTGGCGGGGAAGGCCAAGAGAAGGCTTGATTTGCTACTGCATAACTTATCCACTGGATAGGTTCAGAGTTTTGGTTTTCCCATCCGTCGCAAATGGCTGTTATGTTAGCCAACTTTTCTATCTTTTTTGACCATCATAAGGGACAAGTTTATATAATATTTTGACCTTTATAGTATGCAAGATGTCCAAATGTCTGAGAATCGCAAAGAATTTGGGGACGATGAGATCGAAATTTTGAGAGTTTTACACCTACATAATCCATGGTGGGAGTTTAAGCGAGTGCCAAGTTCAAAAGCTCTTCCCTTCAAGAGGAGAGACTTCTATAAACTCTTAGAGGAGTTAAAGAACCCAAAAGTAGCAGCGATAATTGGTGCAAGAAGAGTTGGAAAAACTGTTCTTATGTATCAGCTTATCGAGCATATTGTCTCAAATCTCGGTCCTGAAAGAGTCATGTATCTTTCTCTTGATGATCCTTATCTAAAGGTTGACGTTAAGATAATTGGGCTGATTTTTGACCTTTACTCCAAATATATACTCAAGCAACCATTTTCAGATATTACGGAACCCGTGTATATTTTCTTAGACGAAATCCAAACTTTGGATGGTTGGGAGCTGGTTTTAAAAAGATGGTTCGACCTTGATTATAAGGTAAAGTTTCTTGTTTCTGGCTCTTCGAGCTTTAATATTCTGACTGGCGGAGCTGAGTCACTTGTTGGAAGAATACATTTACAGATAGTTTTTCCAATGAAGTTTCTTGAAACGATTCTTTTTCACATGACAGATGAGAATTTTGAAAGGCGTTTTGACAAAGTCAATTGGGAGCTAAGAGAAGGATTCAAAATAGCTATCCAAAAAAATGACGTAGACGCTTTCTATTCTGCTTTGAGAGAAAATGCAAATTCCTTAGCAGGAGATATAGACCGCATCATGCTTTTCTTACAAAGTTATTTATTGAAGGGTGGATATCCCGAGGTTGTTAAAGCCGAAGATTTAGATTCAGCCGCGGAAAGCCTCAAGACGTACTTGAACCTTACTATATACAAGGATATTGTAAGGACCTTTAAGATTAGGGATCCTGTTGCTTTTGAGGAACTTATTGCTGTTTTGGCGAGAGAATGTTGCCAAAGGGTGAATTATTCCGAGTTAGCTCGAACGCTGGAGCTGAAAAGGAATACTTTGAAGTCTTACATTTACTTCTTGAAAACAGCTTTTCTGATATCGGAGTCAGAATACTATTCGAAGAGCCGCACAAAACGGATTAGAAGAGAGAAGAAGGTATACATTAACGATTCTGGAATCAGGAACGTTGCCGTTGGAGCATTAAACGATTATTTGTTGACTAACGCTACTGAGCTTGGAAAAGTGATTGAGGCTGTAGTTGCAGACCACTGCAAAAGATTGAAGTTTGATTTGGAGCCAGCATCGGAGACTCAGCTCTTTTACTGGAAGAATAAGGGACACGAAACTGATATTGTAATTGACATTCTTCAAAAACCGATACCAATAGAAGTAAAATACAGAGATAAAATTGACAGAAAAGACTTGAAGGGATTGCTCGAGTTTTCTAAAGAGCATAAGACTCCATTTCAAGCTGTTATCACAAGGGAAAAGTTAGATTTAAGTGGCAATACCATCTTTATTCCACTTTGGCTTTTCCTGTTGATATGCTGAATTTTTTCTTCATCCTTATTTAGTCATGATTTTCATAACCCTTTATGGTACTACATGCAGCCTACCCAATTCAGCTCCTTCCAGGGCACCGCTTGCGCTCTAGAAGGAAAACCAAGAAGAACAAGAGCGCGTAGGACATGGGCATTATGTATTCTGTGCAAGTTGTAATACCTATATTGAACCAATATCTTGCTGCGCTTGACTGCATGCACGTAACTAAGGGATTCAAAAAACCTAATACCAAAGTTAAGATGGCCAAGGGAATCCAAGGTATTTTCTCCACTTTAGTTTGTTCAATAGACATTTACTTTATCTCCCGTCAATCTCGAAAAACAATTGAATTATTTAAATTTAACCATAAATGGAATGCAATTCCCAATAATCACCAAAGTACTAATTGAATTGAGGCTTTCTCCTTTCGCTCTCTTTCAAGGATTCCCTCAATACTATTTCTATGGTAAGCGTTAACCCCGGGTTCATCGTAGGCCTTAAAATCAGATCAATATCACGTGATGAGACTTGCCCCCTCCGCCAAGTTAGAATCCCACCTGAGCTTGTATGCCCACCAGATCCCTCTAATGCTCTTAGGTGTAACGGCTAAGATAAGTTGCCTTCATTTTATCAAGAATAGAATAAATGTTATAACCTAAAACCAATACTAAATCCCAAGATGAAGGTTTTCATATCTATCGACATGGAGGGTGTAAGCGGGCTTGTACAATGGGATCCGGCTGATAGGCTGTTAGAGCGCGAACTCATAACGGCTGAGGCAAATGCAGCAATCGCTGGTGCATTCGATGGTGGCGCAACTGATGTGCTCGTGACGGAGGCCCACGCGAATATGCGCAACATTATCCCCGAGAAGATCGATGCCCGGGCCCACTTCTTAAGTGGTCAGCCTAAACCAAAGAACCACATGGCGGGCATCGACTCCTCCTTTAAGGCCGCCCTATTCGTGGGCTATCATGCAAAGGCAGGCACTCTCGGTGGCATCATGTCCCACACCTACGAGCTAAGCATATTCTCCCTAAAATTCAACGGCATAGAACTCGGTGAAATTGGAACAGACGCAGCGATCGCTGGTTACTACAAAATTCCCGTCATTTTAGTTACGGGCGATAAAACTGCATGCCTTGAGGCGAGGGATCTATTGGGAGAGATAGAGACGGTCGCCGTAAAGGAAGGAGTCAGCCGTTCATCAGCAATATGTATCCAACCCTCGAGCTCCCGGAAGCTCATAAGGGAAGCTGCTGAGAGGGCGGTGAATGCCCTCACTAGGGGTTGGGTTGCAAAGCCCTTCGTAATTTCCCCACCAGTTAGGACAGAGATAACATTCACTGACCCATCCTACGCAGATGGGGTCGCGAACTTGCCATTTGTGGAGAGGATCGACGGCAGGACCATCGCGTTCACCTCTGATGACTTCATTAAAGCCTTCGAATCATTTAACGCCATTCAGTTCCTCGCCGGCGTCGTAAGTTGAACTTCACCAATCTGCAATATGGTTCACATATGCATCATTTATTTATGAGGTACGGCTCTAGTATAAGAGTCTAAGTAGTGAGGGCCATTCCATTAATTTTTTAAGTGATAATCACGTTTACATGACCATGAAGGCGGGGGCAGCAAAAGTAAACATAACTCCACCACTCGGTATCAAGATGTTTGGCTACTTCGAGGAGAGGGTAGCAAGGGACATCCACGACGACCTTTACGCGAAATCCTTCGTCTTGGATGACGGTGAAACCAAGCTGGCGATCATCGTATGCGACCTAATCGGTGTTAGCAGACAATACCTCGATAGGGCAAAGGCGCTCATCAACGAAAGGTGTGGAATCCCACCGTCTAATGTGCTGATCTCCTGCACCCATACCCATACTGGTCCTTTGATAGAGGACATGGACTATGGCGACATGCTTACACAAAGGATCGCAGACAGCGTGCAGGTCGCCAATAACAGGCTCGTAGAGGCCGAGCTGGGATGTGAGAGGGGGGAGGAGCCGATGCCGTTGGCTAACAGGCGGTACATTATGAAAGACGGCACTGTGTGGACTAACCCGGGAACGCATAATCCCGACATCGTAAGGCCAGCAGGTCCAGTAGATCCGGAGATTGGTGTGCTTTGTGCGAGGGATCTGAATGGAAAAACGATCTGCCTTCTGGCGAACTATGCTATGCACTACGCCGGCCTCAGCCCAACCAAGAAGGGCGAGGACATGTACACAATCTCGGCTGATTACTTTGGCGTCTTCTCCAAAATGATCCAGAGAATGAAGGGAGAGAAGTTTGTCACGATCCTAGCGAATGGTACGTGCGGAGATATCGGCTGGAATGCCATGAATCCACCTAAGGGAGTTAACAAGTACCTCGGGCACGCTGAGCGTGTTGCGGCACTTGTTGCCTCAAAAGCGTTGTGGGCCTGGAACCAGATGGAGTTCCATAGCTCATTGAAGTTAAGGGCTGCGATGGAGGAACTAACGATCCCGAGAAGGATGCCCACGCAGGATGAGGTGGATCTGTCTAGGAAGTTCATGAGCGGGGAGGCCACGCCAAAGACAATGGCGCACTACGCGTTGAAGTACTTCTTCGGACCAAAGATCAAGGAGTTCCAGAGTGCTCCCAGGGAGGCGAAGACTTGGGTTCAGGTACTGGCTATCGAGGATCTGGTGGCCACAGTGGGGCTGCCGGGGGAGGTTTTCGTAGAACATGGCTTGAGGATAAAGAAAGAATCACCTTTCAAGTACACCCTCATCTTTGAGCTGGCGAACGATGGTTGGCCGAACATAGGCTATGTACCTACCCTTAGGGCCTTTGAGGACGCCGGCGCCATGGAAACATCGGGGAGCTATGAGACGACTGTCGGCGTAAACATGTTGTGCCCCGAAGCTGGAGACATAATGGTCGCATCGGCCTTAAGGATGTTAAGTGAGCTCTACAAGTCGTGAACGCTTCCCAATAGAAAAGGCTGTCGCTGCTATCATAATAGATGTCGTTGATGAGTTAATGAATATAAACAGGCTCAAGCTTAGCGAGAGTAAGGTTATTGTGATGAACGTAGGAATCATGCTGATGTCAGATAGGGGGCCAGATGACAAGCAATGGGATTGGCGCAAGCACCTACGGGAGTGCAAGAGACATGGCGTCGAGATGGTAGACCTCTTTGAGTTCATGCTGGGGAGCATAGGGCTTAAGCCGGTCGATGCGAACAGAATACTCGAGGAGGTCGGCCTCAGGGCTAGCGTCTTCGGTGTGCCGACCGACCTCGTGTCCCCCGATCCCAAGGTGCGTGAGAGATCCATCGACACGATCAAGTATGGCGTTGAGGTATGCCGCCAGCTCGAGATAGGCCACCTCTTCAGCCATGGTGGACAACACACCAATAAGGGAGAAGAGGCACTGGCGCGGTACATCGACGGCCTCTCGCAGGCGGCGGACATCGCGAACTCAGCCGGCTTGACGCTCAGTATAGAGAATGCTGGTACGCTTTGCCACACCGACGAGGAGCTGCTGAGGTGTATCAGGGCCGTGAACAGGCCCAACATGAAGGTGACCTTCGATGGTGGGAACTTCGTCATTGCAGGCTGCGACCCGCACAAGGCCGCTGAGCTCCTAGCCTCGAAGGTGGTTCACGTCCACGCTAAGAGCTTTGAGCCAGCACCAAACATTCGTGAAAGGCCTTTCCAAGATAGGCCATACAAGTACTGCCCCATAGGACATGGATTAGTCGATTACCGCAAGATACGTGACATACTGATCGCTGCAGGCTTCGATGGATGCTTCTCCTTCGAACCTGAAGGTGGGGAAAATTCTAAATGGTACCAAAGCCTCGACACGCTTGTTAAAATAGTAAAAGGATAGGACTTATCGGTATTGAAGTCCCATATAGGATCTATGATTGGCAGAGGGCATTAGATGCCGTAGTGGTCGTTTATCTCCCCCTCATAGTCTCCGATTTTACCGCTTTCTATGTCGTCAACTACTACTGCTCGTTTAAGACGGGATGATTCTATCACCGCGTAGCTAACCGCTAGATCTCTCATTCCCTCTCTTCCAGAGGTTTCCATCTCACGCTCCTCTTTAATGGCCTTTAGAAACTCTAGAGTTTCCTGAGCGAAGGGGTCGGTGATCCCCAACGGAAGGAGCCTCTTTCTATCCTCAGCTGTTGCATTTCTCTCGAAGAGCTCTTCAACGGTCATCCTCGTCTTGTCGTCCAAGATCACCACATTGTCCTTTATGCAGCCCTTGCTGCCATAGATCATTGTACCCATGATCGTTGGCTCCCCATGGAGCGCGTATGAGAAGGTGATCTGCCCAATGGCTCCACCTTTGGATTTAGTGATAGCAACAAATGTGTCATCGACATCATTATCGACTTTGTCTACGACCCTTCCTGACTCGTCACGTGTGAATCTAATATCTTCAAAGCTTTTGACAGCGCCATTGACTTCCTCGATTTCACCGCAGTAGTACCTCACTAAATTAAATATGTGCACCCCAAAGTCAACTGACGGCCCACCACCTGCCATGACCTTCTTGTGCCTCCAAGGAGTCCCGCCCACGATCTTGTCTGGCGACCAATAGCATCCTATTATCGCGTTGACGAAGAACTGTATATGGCCTATGTAGCCATGGTCTATCACCCACTTCGTCATCCTCGCATCTCGACTATATCGACCGACCTCCGCAACTCCCAAGACCTTCCTCGTTTTTTTCGCAGCCTCAACCATCGTGCGGGCAGCTTTTACCGTAATCGCTAATGGTTTTTCAACCAACACATGCTTACCAGCAGTCAGGCCATCAAGTGCCATTCGATGATGCTCGTAAGGCGGCGCGTATATGTCAACGGCATCTACATTGCCTTTTTGCAACATCTCCTTGTAATCCGTGTAGATTTCAACATCGGTATCCTTCTGAAAGTCATAGATCCACACGTGAGGGGCAACTAGGGGATCCCCCGGGGGGCCCGATGGAATCCTAGGCGGGGGGCCCTCTCCCCGTTTCCTGAACCGCAGCGCGTCCTCCCGTTTCCTTGCCACGAGGGCCGTTATGCGGACATCGACGCCCTTCTCCATCAACTTCATGTAGCCATTTAAGTGGGCCGGCATTATGCGCCCGCAACCGATCAGGCCGACGTTGATCCTGTCTGGCATGTCCACTTCACTTCTTCTAAATCAGGTTGACGAAAGCACCCTTCTTCGCAGTTCTTCAAGTGTCTTCCTGATCTTTATCATATCGCGCCTCTGCTCTTCGATGTCTTGTACCTCTCGTTCGATAGTCAAAGGCCCCCTGTAGCCGATCTCCTTCAGTTTCCTAAGGAATCTCTCGGCCCCAACATCCCCATCGCCGAAGAGCACCTCTTTCGGCTTCTGTCCCACTTTTGTGGGCATCTTAATGTCCTTGCAATGAACGCCGATGACGTGGTCCTTTAGGATCTCAAGGGCTTCTATGGGGTCACCAGATCCATAGAACAAAATGTTTGCAGGATCGAAATTCACTCCGATGTTGTCCCTCCCCACATCCTTGATGAAGCGCAGAAGCGTCTTTGCCGTTTCTTGGCCTGTCTCCAAGGCAAAGTATTGTCCATTATTCTTACAATGATCCGCGATCTTCTGCATAGTTTCCACCATGTCTCTGTATATAGGCTCTCTAGGGTCCTCGGGCACGAATCCTATGTGGGCTGCGATCACATTTACTCCAAGCTCTTTTGCGAAGTCAGATATCTGGAAAGTTTTCCTCATTCTCTCCCCTCTGAATTTCGGATTCCTAAGTCCGACGGTCTCCTTTGTAGTTTCCATGGTCGCATAATTTTCTCCAACATATCCGCAGAATACCGTTGTGACTTTTATCCCAGACTTTCTAAGAAGCTTCTTGAACTCCTCCTTACTTGCTGAGTCGTAGTCATCCGGCGGACAGCCAAGCTGCATTGTCTTGACACCAACAGCCTGAGCCAATTCAAGAGCTTCGATTGGATCGCGCAAAACCCATGTCATCACACCTATTGGCATCTCTTCCATTCTACATATCACCTTAAGATACTATACCAATCGATTAATGATCGGCTAACGCTCACGCCAAAAGTTCCTATATCGATGGCAATATACCTTAATGCCTGCTTGCGCGTGAAAGGCCAAGGAAGCTCGACCGTTTTCGAAATTTGTCTTGGTCCATATAGCGCTTGGAGTCCCCCTCCACGATCGCTGATTACGTCCAGGACCGCCTGCCTTTCCTCATCCGTTATCCAGGGCCAGGGCTTGATTATGCCCTCTGAAACTGTTCTTGTGCCCCCATCAATAGCTAACTTTTCAACCATTCATTCCAACCAAAATCCGACTTGCTTAAAATCCTTATAAATTCTTGGCATAGGTCATTGTTTTATAAACTCGAAAAAACCTTATATAGCGTAAATAAAAAGTTTCCAACATGGGAGAGTCGGGGACCGTAACTGAAAGAAGATGCCATGGGCCACGATCGTTATCTTCTCCGCGTTGCTTAATTCCATTGTCATGGTGACGCAGGCCCTCACCTTTCCTTCCATCGTGGCTTCAGAGCTATACACCCTAGGGGTCGCTCCCTGCTCCTTTGCCTTTCCTATGGTCTCTTTCGCATTTCTGCTCGTACTGCGCCTCATCTTCTAAGGGCACCAAATAAGCTTGGCTTGCAAGGCAGGGCACGTATAAGATCAGAGAACCATTACAAGATTCGAGTTAAATAGACCTTTGAAAAAGCCTAGTAGAAAGTTAAGGTACACCCGCTTGGAAGGTGAAATAGCGAATGATCTTTGGCGGACAGACTGGAAAATGGATTTCATGGTTTGGAAAGTGGATCATGGCCTTCTTGGGCGGTTATGTCTTGGCAGACATTCTGACGTAAACTAGCTTTAACTTATGAAGTACGTATCGATGACGAAGAGATGCGAGTACGCCCAGGCCAATAGGGCCGTGTGCAGAATCGATATGATGGCCGCCAAAAGCAGAGCGTTCATGAACCTCCTCCCGCCGATCCTGAAGCGAAAGACGACCATGCCCAGGGCGATGCCCGGAATACCGCCTTCAGCAGCGATCCAGAAATGTAATATCTGAGGAAATATCTTATCGATCAAGCTGGTTTTCTGTTCCCACCTAGTCATTAGCTTATCACATCCCACACCAAGAAAGGCCATCACATTTAGCGAAAGGAGATACATGAGCACGAATGACCAGACAGGGAGGAGCATCGAATCTACTTACACCAATTCATAATCGAAGCTACCATGAATTAGATCGGTGATGGGATTTTTATTATTCACAATACCCTGCTGATGGATTGGTCCTTTAAATAGATTAAAATGTCCTTTGGATGGACTGCAGCACATTGACCGATCCATACCCTCAATATTCAAGCTGGAAAAGATATTTTCACCTGCCCGTATCTCATCTTAAGGCTCGATAGTTAGAATAGATGCCATGTGGATACTATCAAATTCATAGGAGGTTATAAGCTGATGTAAAAAGTATAGCGATGTTCATTGCGTGCGCATTCAAGGTCCCTCTTCAGAGACAGGAGGGGGATCTCAAGTACGGCCACAGCCGCTCTTTTTTCAATTGCTGTGCTTCTCATCTTCATGGCATACATCAACGATATAGAAAACGATCGGAAACTATTCGTGACGATAATGGAGTTTTTCAAGGCAATGGGGTTCCTTCCTTCAGACTTCGATCCCTGGGAGATACTGAACTCTCCGGTCGGGTCATTGGCAGCCTACATTGGAGCATACATGTGCATGCTTTTCGCGGTAATAGTGACATTCGTCCTCGTAAAGTGGCCCCTGCAGGCTGTATCGGAGATATCGGCCCTGAGGAGGGAAAGGAGGAAGAGGGAGAGGGAGGAGAAGATTCGTGAAGAAGAGGCGAAGAGGAGAAAACTCAGGGCAGAGGAACTGGAGAGGGAGTTAGAGTTGGATAGCCTCAGTCTATTGGGTCCATCTGAGCAACTGAGCTTTGCCCACAGACTTCAGCAATACTATGCTAAGCAACAAAAACCCGAGAGCGAAAGATATACGGGCGGACCGAGACATGTTGCAGCGGAAAAACTGGGCGAGGAGTTGCTTATCAGACTGGGTGAGAAAAACATCAAAAGGCACATCCACCATTATGGGCTAGACATACGAGATCACAGGCCATTTATACGCGCCCCCGACTACACGAGCAAACGGTACATCGTAGAGTGCAAGACGGGCAGAGACACGGACTTCGAACGCATGTGGGGCCAAGCTTGGCAAGACATATCTATTAAAGAACAGGAAAGAATAGACGTAATTTGGTACATACTCGAACATCCTTTGTGGTACTACATGCAATATCCAACATCTAATATTTGGAGATGGCAAAAAATCATAAATCTTCTTGAAAGTCATGGCGTTATAGTAAGGTATGGAGATGGTTAGCCATGGGGGAATATCTCGTCATAAGAGCTGACTTGCTGGCAGCTGCCGACATGCTTGAGGTGCTAGGAGATCCAAAACTTCTTTCCTGGGAGGAGGACTCGCATTGCCTCGATGTTTTGGCAAGATGGTTGCCGAAGAAGGGGTTCAAGATACTGCCAAAACTCTTCGACGCTAGCTACAGGCCCGGCATGGTAAAGGATGATGGTGACAGGCTCATAACAAGCGTTGGAGGATGCCATCTTAGATCGGAAGATGGGGAGGAACCAATACAGATATGGAATTCTTCTGTACTGGAGCTGCCACAGATGAGACAGGAATTAAAGAGAATAATCGAAGAAAGGATAATCGATATGAGCTTCGAGGAAGAACTTGAACGAGAGCTTGGTGAAGCCTACTACAAAGCTAACGAGAAAGCCCTTGAATCGGACAATGAAAATCTTAGAAATTTAGCAAGAATTTTGATGAAGCTGGTGGAGAGCATGGACCAGGTTATAAATAATAGAAAGAAAAAAGGTGGACCGCCATTCGTGGACTTTGAGTTCTATATACCAAGATATTAGCGCGATGGATCACAAGAAGTGACTAGCGATAGTAGGTATTGATCAAAGGCAACTATTGTCTCCGATAAGGAAATGCCTAAAGTGATATAGAGCTCCAAGCTATTCTGCTAGGAAGAAGTATCTCGTGCTCGACCTGACTTGGTAGGCGAAAAATACATTATGGAATGCAAAACAGGCAAAGATTGGGATAGAGAGTTCTGTTATGGTCAGGCCCGCGATTACTTGGATCTCGCAGCTTACGAAAGAAAGAAACTCGTGTACATGTTCTGGGAACCGCCACCCCCCGATGATTGGTGGTGGGACCTGATAAAGCAGCTAAAAGCGAATAAAGTTAAAGTAATTGATAGATATGAAAACGAAATAAAGTGCAGGGATGAGTAGAGATGGGAGAGTTCCTGGTTATACGTGCGGGCTTGCTATCGGCCGCCGAGATGCTCAAAGTGCTGGGAGATCCTAGGCAGCTATACTGGGAGGAAGGGCCTCACCACCTGGACGTGTTGGCGAGATGGCTTCCTAAGAAAGGATTCAAAATATTGCCGAAGTTCTTCGACCCAGACTACAGGCCAGGTAAAGTGGGAGATGAAGGTGACAATCTAATCAGAAGAGTGGGAGGTTGCTACCTGAAGATAGAAGGAGATGGGCAAGAGGTTACAATGCCCGTATGGCGCTCCAAAGTACTGGAGCTGCCTCAAACGAGGGATGAACTGAGAAGGATACTGGAAGGCAATGTGCTTGACATGAGCTTCGAGGAAGAGGTGGTTAAAGAACTCGAGGGGATATTCGGTGATGCTGGCTACGAAGCGGATGAGCAAGCGCTTGAGAATGACAACAAAAACCTGAGAGATTTTGCAAGGATCATGATGCAGCTGTTAGATTGCATAGATAAGGCAAAGCAAAGAGGAGGAATACCATACATTGAATTCGAATTCTACATACCTAGGGGATGATTAAAGGGGAATAAATGGAGTGGAGTGAAGTGAAAAGAACTAATAGTTCAACGAGATCTGAAGTTTATAGGAAGTGGATGGAAGAAGCTGAAAGACTTCTCCACGTAGAATCTGAAGATCCAAGCAAGGAAATAAGACAGGCAATTAGGTGCCTTGAAGAGGCGATTAAAGTTGATCCGAAGAATCCAGAAGCATGGATAAGGAAGGGCGAGGTACTATTCAACCTCTGGGAAGTCGAGGAACCTGAAGATCCGAAAGTCAACAGGTGGATGTCGAGGGAGAGGCTCAGTTGCTACAGGCAGGCCACGAAGGTGGCTCCGCGAGACGAACGGGTTTGGATTGAAATGGCATACGCGCTGGGCCATTTCAGAAAAAAGGAAGCACTCGATTGCCTGAGGAAGGCCCTGCGCATTAACCCGCGATCATCAAGCGCTCTGCTCAGCATGGCAGCCATATACGGAGAGGCCAATGAGATGGACAAGTCGATCAGGTGCTTGGAGAAGGTCACGGAGTACGATCCCGAGAACATGTACGGGTGGCTCAACAGGGCTAGCAGGCTCGCCGAGGTCGGTCGACATAATGAAGCATTAGAGTGCTTCGACAGAGCTATCGAGTTGGACGGAGGCGATCCCGATATCTGGTTGGATAAGGGCAAAT
>CAZWAU010000097.1:0-4976 GCA_964631995.1 uncultured Nitrososphaerota archaeon | reverse complement strand
GGCGAGGCGTTACTTTTCGATGTTCCAGAACAGGATGCAAGATTGCTCCTATCGAAATTCTCAAATGTTCTTTCAGAAAAAGAGAGGGATGCGCTTCGGAAGCTCGTCGAAATAAAGAGGAAGGCGCGCCCTCTGTGGGGATATTGAGCTAGATGGGAGTGCAACTTGGGCCACTCATCTTAAAAAAAGTCGTAAGCCTAAGGGACCTTGAGGGGAAGTTCCTGGCTGTAGATGCTAGTAGCATCCTCTACCAGTTTCTCTCGATCGTCCGTTGCCCCGATGGCACGCCCCTAATGGACAGCCATGGAAATATTACCTCAAGCCTCGTAGGTCTTTTTTACAGGTCAAGCAGGCTGATCTTCGAGTACGGAATCCCGATGGCATTTGTGTTCGATGGTAAAAGACCGGAGATCAAATTTTCCTGGCTTTCAGAAGAGGAAAGGAAAGAAAGGAAGGAAAGGCAAGAAAAAACGGTACGCGAGTGGAAGGAGGCAAAAGCTCGAGGAGACCTTGCTAAGGCCTTCTCGAAGGCTGTAACGACTGGAAAGCTTGATGGGCAGATTGTCTCGGACGCAAAGAGGCTACTCGATCTCATGGGCGTGCCTTTCGTCCAAGCACCTTCCGAGGCGGAGGCACAGGCTGCGCACATGGCAAGAGTGGGCGACGCGTGGGCCTCGAACAGCGGAGATTACGACTCGCTGCTATTCGGAACTCCCAGGATGGCGCGCTATGTATCTGTAGCAGGGAAGTACAGGAACGTTTGGTTGCCGAGCAAGCCGGAGATAATCGAGCTTCAAAAGTTCCTTAAAGCACTGGACATAACGCGGGAGCAGCTGATCGACCTTGCACTGCTCATAGGAACCGATTACAACAGGGGGATAAAGGGCATAGGTCCAAAGAAAGCACTTTTCCTCGTGAAAAAGTTTGGAACCATCGAGAATATGCCAGCACCTATCTCATCGCAATTCTCTGGTAGCTTGGCCAAAATCAGGGAAGCTTTTCTCAAACCATCGGTTACGGACAGCTACAATATTGAGCAAAGGTCGATTGATGAGGAAGGCATAATCGAGTTCCTTTGCGGAGAGAGGGATTTCAGCAAAGACAAAGTGCTAAACGCCATCAAACGGATTCGAAAGGCAGATTTACGAGGAAAACAGTCAATATTGAAATGGTCAAATGGAGTTATCTGAGGATGATTTGCAGAAAAGGCATGCATGCTGAATCTTCAAGGCGATCGAGGTCTAGCTAAAGATGAGTTTTGTCATAAGAAATGCAAAGATATGCAACCCTGATGGCGAGCTCCATGGAGATGTCCTCGTGGAAGGAAGTGTGATCCAACAAGTTGGAGGTAAGATCGATAAAAGACAAGACATTGCTGAGATCGATGCAGAAGGGAGGCTACTTTTCCCAGGTTTCATCGATCTTCACATCCAGGGAGCAGGAGGAAGGGACATGCTTGATGCCTCGCCTGATGTATTGCAAACGATCTCAATGGTCTGCGCACAATTTGGCGTCACAGGTTTCCTTGGAACGACGGTTTATCATCCGAATGATGAGAATGCACACCTTCGGGTTGCAGCTCTGGAATCATGCAAAGAGCTGAAAGGAGCACACTTTCTCGGCTTCCATCTCGAGGGGCCTTTCATCTCTCCTGAAAAGAGGGGGATGATACACCCGAATGCGATCATGGCCCCATCTCTTAGAGAGCTTGGAAGTATACTGGAGAGAACGGAAGGCAAACTCAAAATGATGACCATCGCTCCAGAGCTGGAAGGTGCTCTTGATATAATAATGGAGCTGAGGAGGCGCGGGATTATAGCTTCCTTTGGCCATTCAGCTGCCACTTACGATGAGACACTTCTAGGAATAGGCGCGGGAATAACACATGTAACACACCTCTTCAACACTATGAATCCACTCCATCACAGAGCGCCAGGTCCTCTTTTAGCAATATTCGAATCGAGCTGCGTTAGCGTCCAGCTTATATCTGATGGGGTGCATATCGTTCCGGGAATGGTTCGGCTTGCAGCCTCTTTGTTGGGTGAGGACCGAATCGTGCTCATAACAGATGGAATCCAAGCACTTGGACTTGGGGATGGGAAGTATGTCTACGATGGAAGGGAGTACGAATCGAAGGACGGTGCCGCTAGATATGGCGATGGTACATTGATCGGCACAGCCCTTGGGATGAATCAGCTTGCTGCAAGGTTTCGGGAATTTACCCGTTGGCCTCTCTCTTCGATCGCAAAGGTAGCCTCCTTGAATCCCGCCAGCGTACTCGGTTTAGCAGATAAAAAAGGGAGTGTAAAAGCAGGTAAGGATGCCGATCTCGTTCTGCTGAACAGGGACTTTTCCGTCTTGAAAACCTTCGTGGCTGGTAAATTGACCTTCGAATCTCCCCATTCAGAGAGCTAGGCTTGTAGAGCTTCGTTATTAATGACTTGTGTCGGCATCCTCCCCCACCTTGCTGTTTACCAAGTAAACTCCAGTTAAGACAAGAGCTGAACCCAAAACGCTACGTTCATCAAGTGGCTCGCCCATGAACCACGAACCGAACAGGAGAGCTATCACAGGTACGATGAGCGTTGAACCTGAGAGGGAGCTTGCCCTTTCCTCCTTAAGAAGGTAAAGCCAGATCGTCATGCCAATGGCGGAAGCTCCAATTCCTGCATACGCAACTATGCAAACATACTGCCAAGTCCACAAAGGCCGATCCGGCTCTGCCAGGAAGCTGACGTAAAAGAGGATGAGAGACGTTATCGCTGCCTGAACTAGGTTAACCAATGCAGCATCCATGTTCTGAAGGCGAAGCTTGTAGAAAATCGTGCCAACCGCCCAAAGGAAAGCTCCTAACAGCAACAGTGCGGCTGACCAAGGAACGAGTTGTTCGCCGTTCCTCATGAATAGGATGACGACACCCGAGAACCCAATTGCAACGCCAAAGATTTTCCTCTTCGAGGCCCTCTCCTGCAGGAACAAGAGTGCTAAAACGAAGACGATTAGGGGTTGCGTATATGTTAAGACAGCTCCTGTACCGCTGCTGTAGGAAGCTAGGCCAAAATTTGTGGCAGTAAAGCTTCCGGCCGTTATGATGCTGTAAGAGAGGATGTTTCCGATATCGCCACGGTTCCTCGGCATCTTGGGTCTGATCAAGGCAACCGCGGGCGCAAGCGCTGCTGTGGAGAAAAGTAGGCGATTGGAGACGAATGCGAAGGGTGGTGCCATGAGAAGGCCAAGTTTCATCACCGACCAGTTCGAACCCCAAAGCAAGACCATAGCCATGAAGAGTATCCAACTGCGCAACTTCAGCGAAGGTCACCGAGGCTCCCATCCGGCGTATGAACCAGCTAATACTCTTTCGCTTGCCTTGCCAAAAGCAGATGCCTTAGTAATTGAATGAGCTACCAACTATTTTTGCATTAACAGAATGCTCTCCCTGACTTCCCCTATCTTCCTTTCATAGATCGCAGCCCTCTTGTTGACCACGATGATCTTCTCAACTTCAAAACCTATGTCTTTTGCCAACTTGGCAAGCAGGAGATCAGATTCGACAACCATGTTTGGAAAGACTCCCCCTGCCACAACCAAAGCAACCTTGCCACCCCTTTTCAAGACCCTGTGCATTTCATCCAAAGACAGTTTCATATCAAAAAAGTATGCCTTTGCAACATCTGGCAGATCGATCTCCGGGATAACATCCCTAACGTTCCTAACGTCCTGACCGATGTAAGACCTAACCGGGTCGATCCTTGCATGCCCAAAAAACAGAGAATATTCTATCGAGTAGACGGAAGTGTACTCGATCTTGTTCAAGTAAGGCGGAGAAGTTACTATACTGTCGAAGGACTCGTCTTCAAGGAATTCCAGCTTCCTGGCGTCCCCAACTCTCACAAAGATCTGCGACCGCCCCGGCATAGTGCTATTCAGTTGGCGAATCATACTTTTGACAACTCTCTTGAAGAATTTCCTGAACGGTGGCACAGGCTTCTTGCTGAACTTTATGACGGCTCCATCCTTTATTGCATATGATGACTTCATCGAAGCGTTCATCAAAGCCAATGTGAAGAAACTTCTGATGTCCGGATCTTGAATTTCCTCTATCTTTGATCTGAAGAACAAAATGTCCTCCAACGTGTACTTGGAGAAAGCCCTCCTAACTAAAGGATCTATGCCCTTTATGCTCGGCTTGGAGAACTTTTCGGCGAAGATGATGCTTGCAGTACCTCTCAAGGCTTCTAGATCATAGTCCCTAACCTTTACTTGAGACACGAAAACGAACAATGGAGATACATCAACGCCAAAGGCATTCAACCCCTTCTCCTTGGCTGCCAGGATCGTTGTGCCTACGCCGCAAAATGGGTCGAGTACCCAATCGCCTTCCTTCAAACCGAATTTGTCGAGCATGAGCAAAACGAAATCCCTCGAAAATCCCTCCTTGAAATAGAACCAGTTGTAGATCGGCAAGCGCTTGTTTGGCACAAAGGTTACAAGCTTTCCAAGGTCGTAACGCTCTTCCACGATCATTATTGGCTCAACTGATCTGGGCAAAGCAGGGGGAAGAGGGCTGTAAAAATACTTGCCCATATTGAAAGGGAGAATTTAAGCAAACGTTCCCTCTCTTGGGCATGCATTCCTTCGCTTACCAAAGGCTTAGTTTAGGGTAAGGTCAGAAAAACAGGTCTGAAGCTTGCCACATAAAATAGATAAGCGAACCTTCTCCTAAAGATGCTAATGTTTCTATACCACTTCCAAAACTTTTGTTCTTGAAATGATGAATCGAAACGTTAGAATACCACTACTCAAGCTGAGCGAACGGTCGAAATGGGTTCGGGCAATGCATACGCTGTTCTGAAAGAAATCGAGGAAAAGGCTGAGAAGAAATACTTGCCCATATTGGGCCGAAGAAAAGGCCAAGCACTTGTGAAAGTGATTAGGGAGTTGAGACCCAAGCTCGTCTTAGAGATCGGCACGCTTGT
>CAZWAU010000096.1:0-10177 GCA_964631995.1 uncultured Nitrososphaerota archaeon | reverse complement strand
GATTTTATTCGTCCTCTATTAGGTTACGCTCCCTTATCTTCCTCCAAAGCTACCTGTTTCATCAGCTCATTAAGTGGCATTGGCTTCGATCCCTTGACATCTTCAACCCCTCTGTCCGTTACCTTGATCAGTCCTCCCATGTATGTCGGTTTCTCTATGGATTTCTCAAGTGAAACAACTTTAGTAAATGGATCTCCCTTAATCGAAGCTAGGTGCAACATTGTCTTCGTCATATATGTCAGGTGTTGTCCTCCGATAAGATCGAACTGTCTTGACCCAAGCCCGCACTCGAGGTCGTTGACGAGTACGCCCTTTCCCAAATCCTCAAGCAAACCCTTCCTTTCCCTCTCTCCAAAGCTCTTCGATGCTGAGCTCTTTGTCCACGTCACGAGCAATACAGGAGCCTCGTATCCTGTAGCCAGCTTTAGCAGACTGTTTATCTCAAGCGAGAGCTTCCCTTGGAGCTCCCTCGATTTCGATGCAAGCACTGCCGTTGGCGCCGAGAGGAGCTGCGCGTGGTAGAAGGACACGAGCGAATCCACCACGATCAGCCCGAGTTCCCAATCGTTTTCCTTTAGGTCCGTTGGAATCACTTCCATTATCATCTTGTGCTGCTCACCAAACATCGTGGCCGAATACCTCTTCAACCTCTCAGGTAACAAATGCAACGGGATCTTCCTTGTTTCAGCAGCTTTTTGTACCCTGGAATCGGACCAGCCTGACTCGGTGTCTATTACGATGACCTTCGAATTGTTATCCTTCTCCTGCTCTATGGCTGAGAAAGCGATCGTCATAGCCAAGCTTGTCTTGGCCGTGCTCGGATCTCCATATATCGTGTTGACGGCATTTGCCAGTAAACCTCCTCCACAGAGGTCGTCTATTACCTTTACAGATGTCGATAGATGCTTCAACTTCATTTTTCACCTCCTTTCATTCTTTCATATTCCTTCAGCGCTCTGACTCCTTTATCGGTCAATGCCAAGACAGAAAGCCTTGAACCGTTCATTTCGGAGTTTGTTATCTTGAGATACTGAAGCCTTAGAAGTTTGTTGACCAGCCTCTTGAATTCTGGCTCTGTTCCTTCATACTCCTGAAATGGAAACCCACCAGAAGCTCGAACCTTGTCTAGGATACTGTATACCGATTCAGCATTTTCTGCGAAATCATCTGCGATTTTACACTTTGCTTGAAGCTTTTGGCTGCTTGGTCGTATTCCCAGCTGAGAGTTTCTTGTGGCAATATCATCTCTATCGACTTTTTCGAGTATCCACCTGGGCCTCAGGAATCTGCAAAGCTCCGGCCTTTTGCTCCTGGGCCTCAGGATGTAGGCGAAGGATGTGCCGATTGATATAAAGGAGTCAGCATCTACCTTCCTCCCCATCAGATTGGAAGCAGCCATTGCTGCATATGGATTCGAAGCCCTAAAGTGGACAAAAGTGCCGAAGCTTGAAAGAACCCTTTTTTCGATCCAAAGTGGCGATTTCGAACAAAGGCAGACATAGATTCCTGACTGCCTCAGCATTTGGAAAGCATGAAGGTAGAAAAAGGCTGACCTTGAATCAAGCCTCTGGATGCTCAAGTCAGGCCAGAAGATCTCGGCAGCATCAATGATGAGCAGTATTCTCTTCTTAACCTGCCTAGCATAATCAAGCAGTTTCGCAATCACCAAGCAGTAAGCCAGGATTTTGAAATTCCGGCTCTGAATGCTTGAGAGTTCGAGCACCGATATTCCACTTAGAGCATCCTCCATTTCGATGGTCTGTTTTCCCTTGAAGGGCGCAGCGGATTTTCCGGTCAGCAGAGGCTGAAGTACACCATAGGCTGTCAATTGCGAATTTATCTCGCTCTGGGCTTCGAACAGACCTGCAAGATCCATCAGTGTCAATTCTCCATCTGTTCTCCCAAGCGTATCGAGCATCACACCTTTCAGATCAGAGATCGTTTGCAAGTTTGTCCCGAACGAATAAGAGAGCGCTTCACAAAGGAGGTCAATATAGGCTTCCACATCTTGGCTTTCGGGTTTCAGAGGATTTAGGATGTGGTCGCTCAGCAGGTACAGCCTGCTTTTGGAGTTGGCATTCAAAAGTGGCCAGAATCTTCCGAAAGGGTCGATGACCAGTACTTTGAATCCCATGAGACTGGCTTCCTCGGCCAGCACCATAGCTCCAAAATCATAGCCCGATCCGAAGATCCCTATCCCTTCAGCTAATTCCGCCCTTGTCACCTTGACCTTTCCTACCTCCTTGCCACTCGAGGGATCTATCAAGTAGCCCAACTCAGCACACTCATGCGATTGCTCAATCAATCCCTTCTTCACCTCCATCAGCCCCAAGAGGCTTGATTTTGATAAAGTCGAAGCTGCTCTGGATGAAGACAAGCCCTTCCCCTCTTTGAAGCGAATCAACAGCAGCTTCAACTTGGATCCCTTCAGGTTCATCCCCTCCGACACCAACAAGCTTGCGAAATGCCAAAATATCCTGTTGGCAAGACATCCTGAACCCCACGATCGTTGAGAAGCAAGGTCCAGTAGAAACTACCTCTGTGCAATTCCTAGATGTCATAACGAGTGAAAGTCCATATTCCGTCGCATAGCTCAAGATCTTTGGCATTTCAGATGCGTTGAGAAGTTCGTATGCATCTTCTATCACCATGACAACCCTCCTCGATTGTTTTGATATCGCAAGTGAGGCAACCCAAGCCAGGAAAAGTTCAGTGAGAAGTATTGTGGCCTTCTTGCTCCGATTAACTGGAATCTGAACTCTCATGATGCCCTGCACTTTAGGTGGTATGGAAAGCTCCCGAATCGCTTCATCGATCTCAGTCTCTTCAACTAGTTTCGAGATCGCAACTCTCAGGCTTGATGACTCCTCATCAACCTTTCCAGCAATCTCCATAAGGTATCTTTCTAACGAAGGTTCTTTCATTTTGACAATCTTGGATAGTATTTCTTGTGGATCGCCTATGTCAAAGACCGAAGCCAGCGTTGGGGAGAAAACAAGCAGGCTTCCAGAATGGGTTAGGACATCAACGCCCACTGGAGGTTTGAGCGGATTGAGGTAAGATTTTTCTACAAAAGCTTCCTTGAAGCTATACTCTCCATAAAGGTCGATGACAAGTACAGTCGCGCCCATCTCTTCTAATGCTTTGACCAAGTTTTTGGCGAACCTGGTTTTACCGGATGACTTGCCACCTACGAGAAGTATGTGCCCACCATGGAATGGTATCGAGAAGGGCTTTTTTCCACCACCATTCATCTCAACATATTTCTTGAGTATTATCCTCTCCGCTGCTGGTGCCAGCTCAAATGAAAGGTCCAGCGGTATTACATTGCGCATGTATGTTTCACCAACAGGGATAAGAAAGTTGCTTTCTTCAGCTCTTGTCATAATCTTGCACGCTGTCTCAGCCTTGACGTAGTTCAGGAAAGGAAGCTTTCTTATCAAATCGGTCTCAAATCTAGAAAAAGCTCTCGTATCGTTCGAAGAAGCCAGAAGGATGTGGCGGGCCATCACACCTTTCCTAGTCCTAACCCAAGCAAATTGTAGAGAAACTTCGGTCCCCCTCCTTCCAAGACCGCTGACAGTTTTCAGGGTTTCTTCTATGCTCCTCGTCGAGTCAAGCAAATATCCGCTTTTCATGCACTTGGAGAGGTGCCTTCTCATGTCTGGAGCCTGCATCCTGCTCGATCTTAATTCCTTTAAACCAAAAACTTGGGCCATCTTTCTAATGTGCCCTTTCAAGGCCCCAGAAAGCGATTGCAGAAGGTTCAACTTGAAACCAATCCACGATGTGGCTTCCTCGCCAAGGTGGATGTTGTAAGACACTACGACTCCTTCTCCGGGCGGAGTGCAGATACTAACTGGTATCTCGGAGATGGGGTTCGATGGAGATAGTCGAACATAGATCGAGGAAGGCTTAACAAGCTTCTCAGGCAAAATTGTTGAACCATAAAACAGGCTGTTCTTGAGCAAATAGACCGATGCTCCCAAAAGTCCGATAAGACTGTAAAACTTCACCTGTCCTGCAAGTAGCGCTGCCACTCCTGCTACATAGAATGCGGCAGAAGCCTTGAGCACAGATGAAATTATTGAGAACCCTTTCTCTCCAATCTTTAACTTTCCTTTAAGACACCATGTAGTTAAGTAAACTATGGCCATTATCTCAAGAGGGGTTGATATGGCCCCCACCTCTCCACGGAGTTTGGTGGCATCTCCAGGCACTTGAAGAAGGCGCCAAAGCAGCAAGATTCCTGCGGCCCCAGCACAAATGAGGAAGAGGAATTTTGCGAGACTCTTGATGAATCCTGTCATCGCATTTTCTCAATAAAGCCAGTTGCATGTTTAGGAAAAGCTTGGTGCAAAAGAAAACTTATTTCTCCGGAAGGAAATTTTTCCTTTCCAATAGAAGTCTTTTACCATTTTTTCGCCCAAAGCTTTCAAATTCTGATAATGGCTGTCCATCGAGATGAAGCAAGGAGGTTGAGGATGGAATCTTGCCCAAAGGTATTTTGAGCTCCTTGCATTTCAGGCAAAGCTGCGTGTATTGTATCGAGCTATTTTTCAAGCTTAAGGATAGCAAATTGATAGACTCTTTGGAAAGCCTTAGCCTTGCATTGACCCCATTGGTAAAAGCTATCTTGGCTACAAAGTAGTATGTTGGGCAGTGCGAAATAATGATAGATGACAAGACACTCAAGAATTTAGATACAAGGAAAGCTGTTGAGCTGACTAAAAGGCTTGTCAGGGCTCAGAGTATGAACCCTCCTGGAAATGAGATGCTGGCATCAGAAGTTGTTACCGATTTCCTCGATGAAGCTGGTATTAAATATGTGGAGCAAAAAGTTACAGACAGCAGGCAAAATGTCGTTGCCACGTTAAAGGGAAGGACGAGCTCTACCTCTCTTCTGTTCACGGGGCATTTGGATGTTGTACCTCCTGGCGATGAGAGGCTCTGGTCAAAAGATCCTTTCTGCGGGGATGAGGCGGATGGATTGATATATGGGAGAGGGTCGACGGATGCGAAAGGTTCTCTAGGCGCAATGCTTTGTGCATTTGAGGCAATCGTGGAATCAGGTATCGAACTTTCCGGGGATCTTATTTTTGCAGCCGTAATAGGAGAAGAGACCGATAATCTTGGCATAAAGCACCTTGTAGGAAAATCGAACATAAGGCCAAGTATGGCCCTAGTAGGGGAACCAACTCAGCTGAGAGTTGCGAATTCCCACAAAGGCATCGCAAGATTCAATATTCACATCAGGGGGAAATCGGCCCACGCAAGCTTGCCATCTAGGGGTGCAAATGCCATATCTGGAATGGCAAAGGTAGTTCTTGGTCTTGATGATTTAGCTTCAAGACTTCGAGGCGAAGCTCTAGTTGGTCATCCCACTATCGTTGTCACGACCATAAAGGGGGGCGTAAAGGACAATGTAGTTCCCCCAAACTGCTCCATCACAGTTGATAGGCGTCTCGTCGTTGGCGAGAGCATTGGAAAGGCTGAATCGGAGGTAAAAAATATCATCACAGAAGTTCTGAAAGGAAGTTCGATGAAGGGGGAGGTGGAGCTTTATCTCTCAGCTCCTCCAACAATGACTTCAGCTGATGAACTCATCGTCCTGTCCGCCAGAAAAGCTTTGGAAAAGGTATTGGGTGTAGACCTAGGCCTCTTTAACTTCGAGGCCTACTGTGATATGGGCCCTCTCGTCGAACTTGCTGGGACAAAAACCATAATATTGGGGCCAGGAAGCCTTGAAGGCTCTCATATAGAGAACGAGGTTGTTTCGGTAAGGGAAGTCGAGAGCGCTGCAAAGGTTTATGCGCTCACGGCGATTAATGCTTTATCTGGCTAACTCAAAAATGATCAAATGGCTATTAATGACTGTTCGGAGAAGATATCCCCTGCCAGCTTCTCAGCTTCACTTCTCAAGCGTTTCATCTTCGATGAACACCCTTCGATCTTGCTATCAATATTGGTCTTTTCTATATCCAGAGCACTAAGCCTTTGCTCCAACTGCCTTAGCCTTTCCTCCATTTCTTTAAATTTTTCAGAAAATACTGCAACCTCTGGAGATGCCAACATTTCTTCCCTAGATTTTAGCAGGAGGCCAAGTCTTTCCTTGAGAGCCGGCACCTTCGACCTCATTTCAGATATGGCTTGGAGCGCCCTCTTGGATCTGCTTTGCTTTATCTGCAAGTATCCCTTCTCAATATAGCTGCGTAAAATCTCACTAGCTTTCCCTAGATCTTCGAACCGAACTTCTAAAATTTCCAATGGGTTTTCAATGCACTTCGCTAGTGCCTCCACTTGTGGCGCCTGGATAGTTTCATCTTTCATGACTTTTTTGAGTTTCTCTATTGGTTTAGCCACCGGTGCAAACAGCATCTCTACTTCCTGCTTAGTCATTAAAATCTCTGCGTTTACTTTTTTCAGCTTTAGAGCCAGTTCACTGCCTTCCATTCCCGCCATCTCCTGCCTTACTCGTGCTTCTTCATCTTTCAATTGCATCACCTCTGAAGTTATAGAGTTTTTAAAGGCCTCAAGCCGCTTCAGATCTTCGATTTGGCTTTTGATCCTTTCAACTATCTGCTTGACTTCTTCAGCTTGTCTTAACGCTTTCTTTGGCATGTTTTGCAATTGCGCAGCCACCTTTGCCAGCTCTCTCATGTTCAGTTCCAATTCCGCTACATCCAATTTCCTACTACGGTCGAATTTTGGTATCAGTCTTGCACCAATTCTTGCCACCTCAACCTGAAAATAGTTCAGATCGGTAAAGAGTTCTTCCATCGCCGAAGTCTCAAGTTCTGAAGGAAACTTTATACTATTCAATAGCTCCAAAACCTTTGCTTTAAAGCTGGATTCAGCTTTTAATTCTTCATAAAATCCTCTGTCCGGAAACCTTTCGATTACATTCCTGACCGAGAGGATGGTCGCTTGAGATTTGCGCAAAATCTTTTCTGCGACCTTTCTATCTTCCTCCGCCCTTTTCTCTGCCAGTTCCAGAAGGTCCTGAAGGCTTACCACTCGCATCTTGTAGCACGATGGCCCTAAACCAACTGATAACAGTTTTTCATGTCCAAAAAGTAACCGCTTATTGTTGGAAGAAGCCTCCTCGACAAGCGTTTTCTCCTATATTTTCGATTAGTCGATGTAGATATGAAATGCATCTGCCCTCTCCTCTTGGTAACTGATGAAATTTGTTAAACCTGCCAACAGCAAGTATACAATCGATCCCATTCTCTCTTACAAAGTCTACTATGGCCTGAAGGCTTTCCTCTACGTTTCTTCATGGCAACAGAGCTTGTCTCTATCCAACTCATGAACCTTTGGACCTCTCCGTTAATATCTGTCGGTTAATTTCATATGTCTTGGCTACTCCATCAAAACATATATTCCACGGAGTGTAAACCTTGATGGGGTGCTAAGGTTCGAGCGAAGATTCCGATGAGCTACTTGCTGCGATAGAATCTGCTGCAAATCCTACGAGACACAAGATCCTCGAAATTTTAATTGACTCTCCAGGCTTGGGCGCAAAGGCACTAGCGGACAAGTTGGGCGTTACGAGGCAGCACATCGCCTATCATATTGGTGAGCTCCAAAAGTTTAAGCTCATAAAGGACATGCGGGCTGGAACCATAGTCATCTACCATGTAACTGACTTAGGAAGAACGGTCCTCCAGCGCATCCACTCGATATCTGCGCCTCAGGCAAAGGAGAGGACCCAGGATAGCGCAACCGTATCGATCCCGCCCCCGGCTGTCAGAGCATCCAGTCATAAGCGTATCACGCTGGGCATCTTAGAGTATTCGCTCCCTCTTGCAGGCCTCGGCCTGTTAACCTACTCGATCATCATGGCTTTTATCGATCGGAAGCCAAGTTACGTCATCGGAGGTTTGATCATATTCGCCATCTTCATGGCCGTGCGATCGATCGCCATAAAAGGGTCTCATCTCTATGGAAGGCGGTAACGAATTTCCAGAAAAACTTAACTGGTAACAGAAGCTGACGAAGAGTGATGAAGATGATGGCGCCAATCAGGTTGATGTTGTCCCTCTCTGCCGTTTTTCTTCTCAGTTTGGCAGCCTCTTTTGCGCTGCTATTCGTCCTATCGGGCAAGAATTCGCTGAGCCTTGGAGATGAAAACGTGATCGATCTCACAAGCTCTTTCAATGTCAGGTTGTGGGGCATGCTTCTCGGCCTTTGTGCAGGTGGCTTCTCAATCGGGCAGTCTTTGGCGCCAGAAAACCAAGCCATAAGGTACTTATTCTCTTCATATGGTGGAGACTGGTTTTTACTTGTAACGGCTGCCTTGGTGCTGGTGGGCTTGTTCGGCGGTCTTTTAGCGAAACATGCGTGGCGTGGCGCTCTTGCTTCAGGAATTGCGCTCCTCATCCTCACGTTCCTTGGGGTCCTGCTAACTGCGACAGAGTTGCCGAACATTGCCAGAGGACTGGATCTCCCCTCTGGAAACTTCTCGCAGTTTCTATCAGCAGTTGAGATATCTCAGGTTATTGGTGGATGTTTTTCCGCTCTTGTTGCAGGTCTGATGGGCGCGCTGGGAGGGCGTGCACTTCAGTACAGGGAAAAGATTCCGATAGATGCTGTCAAAGCACCCACTATCACTTTCGTAAAGCCTGAAGCAGAAACGAACGCTGTGCCAACTTCGGAGCCTACAAGCGAAATCGAGCAAGGTGCGAGCGCGCTACAACCAGCCAGGACCGAGCCTGACATCGTAGAAGCTCCTGGCCCCTCTGAGGTATTGGAGCGATCTGAAAGAGGACCTTTATCCAAATCCCCACCTTGCCCCCATTGTGGCACACCATTGGTTTGGGTTCCTGAAGTTAAGAGATACTACTGCAGGGTATGCGCAATCTATCCATAGATCTTCTGATAGATTGTTAGTTAAGAACTTGCACAGATGCAAAGTCGAAATCTTCTCAATTTCTTAAATTGGGGTCGCAGCTATGACCATAACATCGCTCACGTTCGTTCCTGTAGGTCCAGTGTAGATTAGAGATTGGACAGGCTTCAGGGCATTGTAGCTGTCGTTCCTGCCCAGCGCCTCCCTTGGATCGATTCCTGCATCCAAAATCCTGCCAGCTGTCTCTCCATCCACAACAGCTCCAGCAACTTCTGTTATGCCATCGATGCCGTCCGTTCCGATCGAAGCTAAGGTCACGCCTTGAACTCCTTCCAATTTTATAGAGGCTGAGAGCGCTAGCTCTTGATTCCTGCCTCCCTTACCATTTCCTCTTACTGTTACGGTTGTTTCACCTGCGGCCAATGCGACGATGGGCTTCCTTCTAACTTTCTTTGCCAACTCAATTCCTATCGATGCCAGAACGGTTCCCACTTCCCTTGCCTCACCTTCCAGAGCGCTCCCCAATTCAAGAGCTGTCCAGCCCTTTTCCTTACACATTCTTGCCATGGACTTAAGCGATATGCTTCCGCCAGCGACTATCTTCGTCATAATGTTTCTAAAGATTTTGTCAGCAGGTTTAGGTGTCTCTGGAACCTCATGCCTTGCTCCCTTCTCAATGCGTTCTACAACTGTACTTGGTAGTTTTCCAATGAGGCCCCTTAACCTTAGAACCTTTAACGCTTCTTCGAATGTAGATGGGTCTGGACACATAGGGCCTGATGCTATTATCTCCTCCCGATCGCCCGGTACATCCGAGATCAGGAGATTTACGATTTTCGCAGGATAAGCAGCTCTTGCGAGCATGCCTCCCTTTACGGCCGACAAATGCTTTCTGACTGTGTTGAACTCCTTTATGGTCGCTCCAGCCATGAGAAGCGCTTTCGTGGTAGCGATCTTATCCTCGAGCGTAATGCCTTCACAAGGTAGGCACATCAACGATGACCCGCCTCCAGAGATAAGCGATATGACTAAATCGCTCCTTCCAAGCCCGCTTACGGCTCTGACAACTTCCCCGGCCCCCTTGACGCTTTCCTGGCTAGGTTGCGGGTGATCGCCTTCGAGCAGCCTGATCTTTCTGAGTTTGTATTTACTGCTTGTCCCGCGTGGAACTATGATAAGCCCTTCCGAGACCATGTTGCCAAGAATCGACTCAACCGCCTCTGCCATCCTGCCAGATGCCTTCCCAGCGCCTACGACTATGACGCGACCTCCCACACTTATTCTCTTGTCATCAACCTGTACAGAACTGCCCGCTCTCCTTAG
>CAZWAU010000095.1:0-4987 GCA_964631995.1 uncultured Nitrososphaerota archaeon | reverse complement strand
GAATATCAGGTTACAGGGATGAGGCGATTCAGATAGCAAAGTCTTTGGCAGAACGATTGGGCATAGACCATACCATAATTCGATTCAGGGATTTATTCGGAGTTGAGCTTGACAGCATCGCTTCAAAAAACATCAAAAATCTGTGCTCTACTTGCGGCGTACTGAGAAGAAGGGCTCTAGATATTGCCGCTAGAGAAGCTGGCTGCAATGTGATAGCCACAGGGCACACAAGGGAAGACAATGCCCAAACCCTTCTCATGAATCTCATCAGGGGAGAGCCACAAAGGCTAGCGAGGACAACGCCAAACACAAAGGGCATCGAGGGCTTCATACCGCGCATCAAACCTTTTTGGTACATTAACGAACGCGAAGTGGCTCTTTACGCATACCTCTCAAATGTTCAGTTCCAGGAAAATGCATGTCCATATAGAACGGATTCCTTAAGGCTACAGGTTCTCACAACCTTAAAGAAAATAGAAAAAATTTGCCCAAATGTTTCTATTGCATTGACACGCTCGATCGAGAGATCAGCGTGTGGCTTGAGTACAGGCTACCGATTAAAAAGCTGTGCGATATGTGGCTATCCTTCAACCAAAGAGATCTGCAAGGCTTGCCAGCTAACAATCGGACTTGCTTAATAACTGGATGGCACCATGCCTTGGGATTCAAAAATCACTCTCTTTGCTTGGCCTTTTCACCTGCGCTCTGAGCCACGCCATCGATCTTCGTCCTAGACTTGACTTAACCGCTCCAGCCAATATATTGCTATACCATGGTAAGATTTATTCATAACCATAATCAAAGCCATTGCGCGGCGCGGCGCTAGAACGTGGGCGAGTCCAGACGTGACAAGCATCGCTTGTTCGAGACAATCTGGTTTAAGACACCAGCCTTCCATCCATTGCGGGTGGACAGCTGGAAAGCGCGGGTTCAATGGGCTCTGTAAAGACTCGAACAGATCCCGCGCGCCGCACTTTCCTAGGCCAAGAGCAGGATTTGTATGGGAAGGCTCCCGAAGGGGCTAGTGAGGCGGGAGGCTGCCAAAAGCGTGGGCAGGCTCATTGCTGCCTCCTTGGAAGTTGCCCCTAAAGACCTAGCATTGAGTGAGAGCTATCTTAAAAAGGCACGAAGGATCTGCGAGAGATACCGGATTCGAAAGCCGCCATTGCTGAGGAGGTTGTACTGCAGAAAGTGTAAGCACCCAATCTTTCCGGGCAGAACGAGCAGGTTCAGAGTGCGTCGAGGGGGTGGGGGTCATCTGTCTATAACCTGCCTTCTCTGCGGCTCCGTATCTAGAATCCCCCTCAGATCGGACATAACGAGGAATTTGGACCAATCTTGAGGAAATCCGAAGATGCAATACAGATAAAAATAAGGCCGATACATGAGAAGGTATTGCGCCACAGCCCTTCGAGATGGAGATAATTTGGAAGTAGAACTCTGCCCAAGCTGTAGAGCCCCGCTGCTACCTGAGCACAAATATTGCTCAAACTGCGGCTCGCCGAGGCCTTCAGCCCACCAGCCTCACAGGGTTCCTACTGGAATAACGGGCACGCCTGTGGGCCTAGATGACCTTCTCGAAGGTGGACTCGAGAGCGGCAAAACATACCTAGTGGCCGGGGAGACCGGAACGGGCAAGACCATATTCAGCCTGCAGTACCTCCTTCAGGGCATAAAGAACGGAGAACCTGGAATCTACGTTACCATCGATGAGAGGCCGGAGAGGCTGATCAAGGACGTGAACAGGTTCGGATGGCCCCTGGAGCAGTACGTAAGGGAAAGCAAGTTGCTCATCCTTCCTGTGAGGCAGTACTTCACGACCAAGATGTGGGGGAGGGACATGGATGTTGTCGTTAACGCCATCGTAACGGAGCTGCAGAAGAGGTCGAGGCAGGTCAATGCCAGAAGGCTCGTGATAGATCCTGTAGCGCCCCTTGTCGCGACATACACCACAGAACTATCCTGGACAAGGGAATACATCCGAAGTCTGGTTTTCTCTATCGAGAGCAAGATTCCTACAACGAACATCATAACTTCCGAGGTTCCAACCGGCGAGACATCGATCAGCAGGTACGGGGTGGAGGAGTTCTTGGCCTCTGGAATAATAGTCCTTGGCCTCGCAAGGCTCAGCAACCAGATAGTCAGATCGCTCTACATAAGGAAGATGAGGTGGACCGAATCCAGACCCGCCATATACAGGTTCGAGATAGAAAAGCACAAGGGTATAGTGCTTAAAGGGCCGCTCGCTTAGCCATTAAGCCGCGGAGATCTTTGCGCCGCACTTGTGGCAATACTTGTACCTTGGGTCGTTCTCAGCCCCGCATTTCGGGCAAGTTTTGGTGCGGGACCTTTGGACCGGTTCCTGTCTGGGCGAAGGACTGTGTTCCAATTTTGCTGGAATTTCGGGCACCTCTACCTGCTCCGTTTTTTGTACAGGCATAACTCCTTTTTCCTCCTCCATCTCAGCCCGCATTCCTGCCGGCTCCACTGAAGGAATGAAATCTTTGCCCAGCAGCACGATATCCTCTATGGAGGCTACCTCTGACCAGTGGATCTCGATCTCAGTCTTGTCCCTTGTAGTGACGACAAGCCCGACGGTATTTTCACCAGGTATGAATCCTATGTCCCTAACGGTGCCTACAAAGCGGCCTTTTCTATCGTAAACCTGCATGTCCACCAGCTTGTCTCTTCGAACGAATTTTACCATTCGCTTCCGGTGCCTCTGCCCAATGCTCAACTAAATACGCTCACTTCTTAGTTATTTAAGGCTATCACAGGGATTCCTTCTTTTCCCCCAGTACCATGAGGGCAAGGAACTTCTTCTCCATGAGCTTCCTCATATAGAGGGATAAAGATATCTCGGATTCCCTCCCAGAAAGCCTGTGCCTCTCCTGAAGTATCTCCATTACGTCTTTAAACGTCCTCGTGCCATCGCAGTACATCCAGACCTCCCCGCCTATCTTGTCCAGCTGCACCTGCCTGTACTCTGGAAGATTGCTTAGCTTTGCAAGAACATTCGCCTTCCTGCTCCTATCCCTAGGAACTGAGATTACGACCTCGCCCCCCTCCTTTCGCTCCCATTTCAGATATGGGTTCCTCACGGGCCTAGCTGCATATAGCTGTTCCCTTGAGATCGTGGGTTCCTGCTTCTTTCTCCTGAACAACCTCATCTACGATCTACCTCGGGGCCATAGGCGAAACCTTCCTGAAACTGCTCACGATCCTTCCAAATAACTCTTCCGTGTCTTTGCCCTTCCCCTTCATGAAGACCGAGAATATCTTGTTGAGGTCCGAAACGTACCAAACCTTCCCAATGACAAGCGCCTGGCCGCCAAGGATGCTTTTCTCGGCGCTCCTGTACTCAAGAAATCCCTCCCCCTCCTTGGGTGGAGGAAGCTTTGCCTTAAGCGCCTTCGACACATCCTTTGCAGGTCTGCTCTCAAACCATTTCCTTAGGGAGCCGTGTTTTTCAAGAAGCCCTGTGGCGAAACCGTACCAATCAACCAGGAGATCCTGATCCTTGGCGGAAAAGGACATGTTCGCTCTTCCCACAAGCAGCTTCCTGGAATCGAGATAAAGGTCCTTAGGTATTTCAAACTGGACATCCAGCGCGGTCCATGGCACCATCTCCTCGTCTGTGTGGCAAATGATGGTCCTCAGCAGCTTTTCGAAAAGTTCCATCTCAACCTTCTCGTTTTCAGGTTTGTAGAAAAATTGAATCATGAAGAGCCTTTTGGTATCGTCGCAATACCAGCTCGTTGCCAGCGCCCTCATTCCATCTTGCCAAATGATATAAGAGCCCGTGTGACCGCATATCTTTGAGGATCCTCTGGCCACGATTTTGGCCTTCCTCAGCTCCCTCTTGTCCTTTTTTAATTTCTCGACCATGTTGTCCAAAATCAGAGTTAAAGGAACTGTTCGCTTATCTATCGGCTCCCACTTTACCTCCATCCTGCTCTGCGAAGGATCATCCATGCGGAAGTAGGCGCCACGCCTCCCTCCAGACTCCGTTGTAATTTCCCATTCCCACGGAACCTCAAGAATCACATTCTGCCAGCCAAGCTTTTTGAATTGTACCATCCTCAAACCTTCTGGTATACAGAACCTTCCCAAACTTAAGTTTTACATCGTTTCTCCTAGATGGCAGGAATCTTCCAATTTTCCATCAGGGAAAACTATATGAAGGGTAGATTAGAGGTCGCAATAGAGCGGTGGTTGGTTTGTCCACCGAGCCTAGGAAATGCGAGCCAGACTGCCCTTTCTTTGTATGCAAACAAAGAGCTCTGACGAAAAGGGGAAGCTCCTCCTACTGCAGATGGGTAGATGACTTGTGCAACGTAAAGTCTTGCGCATATGCCTCTTGTGCTAAGTACGTTCTGCTTCCAGATGGGCTTTGCGGAAGATCTATCAAGAGGAAGACGAAGGAGGCCCTTGAGATTCCACTTGGAGAAGAAGATTTTGAGTCCAGGCTCAGTAAGAAGCTCGGCAATATTTAGGCGATGATTGCAAGAGGAAACAAATGAGAAGCACGAAATCCCTGATAAGATCGATGCTGCTACTGCTTGCCCTCTCCTTGTTAGCTGTGAGCCTAAGGACCGGTCTGAACTTGGATGAAGCCATCAGTAGGTTGGCAACGGTGAGCATGGTTGGCACATTTTAAGAAACGCCTTTTTGCAAACAGATACTCCATTGCGAGGACGATATTGAGGACGGCATTTCTCGCCTTTTTGGTTGGCTTTCCATTCAGGTATGTGCCTAACAATCCACTAATATTGCCGATAAGCCTGCCTCCAAACTTGGGCCGGAATTTCGCTGTGCCTGCACTGGACCTTGCTTTTTCAATGCTTTCCTCCGCCTCTTTGCCAGCTATTCCGCTCGCAATCATACTCCTCCTGCCGCTTGTTTTTGGAAGATCCCTTTGCAGCTGGGTCTGCCCAATCGGGCTGCTCCACGAGATCTCCTCTCCAAGGCGAAAGGAAGGTAAGAT
>CAZWAU010000094.1:0-4394 GCA_964631995.1 uncultured Nitrososphaerota archaeon | reverse complement strand
CCTGTCCAGTGGTCCAAAGCTATACGCAACTCTTCGTGGCTCTCCGCAAACTCGTCCAAGGGCAAGCCGAGCATTGTAGCATCTATCGCCTGGCTCAAGGCTTTGCTTCCCTTCCTTGCTCCTCCAGGATGCCCCCAAAGTCCTCCACCTGCAATAATGAGTATGTCATTCCCCATGGCCTTAACTATCGAGGGCACTAGGCGTGGGTTTATGCCACCGCTTGCCACAGGCAGGGTGCTTCTTATCGATCCCCACTCCTTCTTCAATGCAGCCTCGCATGCAAGTACTTCCTCTTGGTATGGATCCATCTTTCCAATGCCTGCAGTACCAATGTGGAATTGATCGCAACCGAGCATTCTCAAAAGCTTTGAAAACACGAGCCTCGAGATGCCATGGGCTTGGTTTCTCGACATCGATCCCTGAACAGCACTATGGACATGGATCGGGATTGGAATAGAAGCATCCTCGGCCAACATCCTTAATGATGAAAGGCCAACTGCAAAAGCGTTGACCATCAGGCAGTTTGCTCCATGCTCGATGGCTAATTCAGCTCTGTCAAAGATCTTGTCGACATCTGAAGTTACATTTACAGCATATAGGACGCGGCGACCAACCTCCTCCCTTACTCTATCGAGTGCTTCCATCACGCTCACGACCCTGGATGGGATGCTGCAGAAACTTTGATCTGTTAATGTCTCGTCGTCTTTGCAGAAATCAATACCCCCAACTCCAGCTTCGTATGCCGCCTCTGCCATCTCTGCTGGGGCCATCCCAACCTTTGGTTTGAATGTCGTTCCTGAGTGGGGCCTTCGGGTCGATTCCGTCCCAAGAATCTTCCTTATACCTTCAAGGCCAAATTTTGGACCCTTGAATTGTACCCTTAGAGCGCTTGGGATTTCGATGTCCAAAAGCTTAACGGATTCCAATAGCTTGATATCGAATAGGCTACCTGCGAAAACGCTCAACCACTGGCTTATGTTTCCAGGCTCGAAGAGATCTAAAGGGTAGGCTATCTTGACCAGCCCGTTCACCTCATCAATGAAGTAAACTTTTGCAGCAAGTCTTTCGAAGATGCGCTTCAGGATCGGGATCTCGGTCCAGGTTCCCAAGCTTGCGCTCTCCGCTATTCTGGAGCCTGCTCTGGCCACCCCGAGGACAGAGCGCACGAAATAGGTGGCAAGAAGGTACTTATCTGGATCCGGGGAGAAGCCGGGAGCCAGATAACTCATTTTGGATTGCAAGGCATCGGGAAGCAAGATGAAGTTGCCACATCAAGTTAAGTTTTTCTACTTGCAGAAGGAATCGAAGCGACGTGTTGAAAGCCGTAATATTGGCCGGAGGGCTAGGAACGAGATTAAGACCCTATACATTCATGGTTCCAAAGCCGATGCTGCCGCTGGGAGACAAACCGATTCTCGAGCACATCGTATGCTGGCTTTCTTCCAATGGAATTAAGGACATAATTATAGCAACTGGTTACCTAGCACACATAATTGAAGATTACTTTGGGAATGGCACTGTTGTAAGCCCAGACGTTTCCATAAAGTACGTTAGGTCTGCCAAACCGTTGTCGCAGGGAGGGCAGCTTAAGACTGTTGAAAAGGTGATCGGCAAAGAGCCGTTCATAGTCACATATGGAGATGTGATAACGGACCTTGATCTTAAACCTTTGATTAAATTCCACAGTGAGAAGAGAGGTTTGGCAACGCTTGTAGCCAGGAAGCTGACGACAACCTCTAGGTTCGGAGTTCTTCATATCGATAGCGATTTCAGTTTAAAGGAATGGGAAGAGAAGCCAAAAACTGAGGCACTGGTCAACGCAGGCATATATGTCTTCGAGCCCAGGATCTTCGACTATATTCCAGAGAACCAGGTGGTCAGCATGGACAAGGTCTTCCAGGAGGCAATGGCAAGAGACGAGAAGGCCTACGTTTATGTCTCGAATGCAAACTTCATCGATATCGGAGATACGAACAGCTACAGGATGGCGGTAAATGAGTACACAAAGAGGCTTGGAGGCGTCTAGAGACCCAAAACTACGATTTGACGAACTTCACGATCTTTGTGCCGCACTGCGGGCAAACGCCGACCAGAGCCTTCCTGTTATTCTTCAACAACTGCTCAGTCGCGTCCTTTACCTCGACCTGTTTACGACATTTCAAGCAATAACCTGAAACCATGTCCGTTCGTCAGAACGAACACAATAGTCGATATAAATACTATGGTAAGGCAATTATAAAATAGCCAAATATCTAGTGATTTATGAGATTTTTGTCAAAAAAACCGTTAAATTCATTAAAAAATGACCAAAAAAACTGCTAATGGAAATAGGTGCCTAAGAACGTTGAGGGAGGAAATAAGCGTGCAGAGCAGAGCCCCGCACGAAATGCCGGTGAAAAGGGGCAAGCCAAAGCTTTCGTAAAGGCGTATCCCTCCGAGCTTTATCGTGAGGAGCTTTGCCAGCCCAGGTATCAGGAAGACAAGGAATCCGTTTCCAGGATCTGTTGCGAACCCAACGCCTGTGGCGACAACTGAAAATGTTAGCGAAGGGAACCTCGACCTTAGCAGCAGTGCAATAGACCCTGCAAAGAAGCCGATAAGGCAGGAAGGCAGGTTCGCTGGATAAGGGTCTACTCCGTTAACTATGTAGGAAAAGGCGGCATTCGATCCCAAGCTGTTAAGCGCATGGGACCAGAGCACTCCCCTTGGGTCGCTTTGGGAGGATGGGAAGCCAGACGCATAAAGAATTGAAAGGTAAGCCAAAGGTCCGATGAGCGCAGCAATAAGAATGCCGCAGACAAGCACAAACCCCATGTCGCGCCACCTCATTCCAGTTAAGCTTGCGATAGTGAATGCTTCGGTGCACCCAGCACCAACGGTTGCATTGCTTGAGAACATGTAAGAGGCGGCTATCGTGCCGTACGCCTCCCTCGAGGTTCTGCCAAGCCTGAAGCCAGCGAATAAACTACCCAAAGACCAAGCAGAACTTGTGAAAAGGTCCTGGTTTGGTTGGACGGTATTGAGTTCTGCAAGGGACCTTGTGAGCCACATGTTGTAAAAGAGAATGGTGAAGGCAATGACGAAGACCGACAGCAAGAGGGGCACCGCCATCAGATGGGCACAGATGAAGACCAAGATAAGCAGGAGCATAAAGGCCAATGCTAGGTTCTTCCAAGGTAATGCTTCTGAAAAATCGAGTTTCGGAAGTGATTGCCTAATGCTCATGGCTAAAGGAATGATAGCTGAAGACAAGAGGAGGCCTGCACTAAGCCAAGAGTAGGAGGCTGCCCCACCACTATAGAGCCTTGCATAAAACTCCCAGTAGCTGAGCGAATGGTCCCAATTTACGGTCTTAAAAGCGACCTGAAACGGTGCCAGAACCATGTATGCGACGAAATTTGCTGCTGCAGCCGTCAATGTGGACTCGGCAGGAGCAAGGTAAAGGAACCACATCGTCCAGACGGCACCTCCCCATGAGAAACCCATCAGCGAGCCTGGAAGCATAGAGCTGAGCGTACTGTATATGGGCTCATTGAAGGAACTTGGGATGAGGCTTAGGAAAGGAATTTCCTGGCTTACTAGATATCCTTCGGTTACAGCGACGAGCAGAAAGCCGATAATGGCTCCCTCCCAAAAGACCCTTCTCCCAAACTCTTGTTCGACGGTCTGGACAGGCGCGAGGACATTCGTCACCACATATGTAGCACGCGCAACTGGGAAAGGCAGTTTCTCGACATCGACGAACGTCTTTCTCAGCAAGACTGATGAAAGGAGGATGAGGAGGAGGAAGGCGGAGTTGATAGAGAACATAGCAAGGATGTTTGGGGCTAAATCCATCGGAATTGGAGACCTACCAAGCAAGGCAGCCTCGACATCTTGGGCGGGAATCCTGAAGAAATCCGGAACGCATTCAAGGAGCGGGTTGAGAGCTGGAAAAGCACCTATAGCCAATGGTGCAGCAGCCATTGCCCCGATCTCGATTGCAGCTATCGAGGTCACCTCGACCATTCCGAATATCAATGCACACTCGACAGGACGCAAACGACCACGAAAAAGGACTGTGGCTAAGAACACCATCGCGAATGCACCTTCGCCTGTGACATAGAAGCCACTCAATGGACCTACGAAAGATTGGGCTAGGATCCAGGCTATGGACGATAAAATGGCAAATGCTATGGCTCTAGCAGTGAAGGGGCTCGATTCTTCAACCTGCATGCAAGGTTCTGCCACATATTCCACTTCCAAAAATCTCCTTCGAGGTTAGCGCATGCTGATGGCTATGCTGCTGCCAAGCAGCATGTTTGCCCTTTCCAAAGCGGCAGAAAGGCCAAGAATTGGAGCCACGAGACCTTCCTGTCCCTTGACCAACCAGGTGTTGAGGCACGGTCCACTTT
>CAZWAU010000093.1:0-15510 GCA_964631995.1 uncultured Nitrososphaerota archaeon | reverse complement strand
CTCCTTGTAGAGTTCTTCTGGCTTGAAGCTTACGCCAGCCCTGTCTGAGACAACGATCAGTTCGATGCCAGTTCCCTCTAAAAACTTGGCCGCTTTCAGGGCGCTTTTGCCTGTAGAGGACGCGACGACAATTTTCCTTGTCCCCTTATCCCTCGCCCATCGTTTGACCAGCTCCAATACCTCGTCCGAATGGTCATCTACGTAGGAAGGACTTTCGAAGTACTTTACTTCCATCTTCTTCCAAGTTTGAGGGCAAGAAAGACAGTTAAACTTTTTGCAAAATGGCCAGCTATAATTAGTTATTCAAGATGGCATGCTCTACTAATGAAAAAGCTCCCTTTTCCACAAGAGCATAAAAAAGGGTTGAGCCACCTAATGCTGCAGGTGGCCGAGTGCCCAAGCACTTGGTGTTCCGCCGTCGAATGCCTCATTGAGTTTGGTTACGAGATCATTCAGCTGCGAAATTGTGTAGCCATCTGGTAACGAGCCACCGCCCAAAGCTTCGTTAGCCGCTCCAAGGATTTCCCTTACGGTTTGTCCGTCCAATGAAGTTCCGGTGTTGCAAAGTATCAAGTCGCCAAATCCAATTGGAGTTATTTCAGCATCGCTAAAGTCAACATTCAGCTTAAGCGCGAGCACTTGGCCTCCGAAGACGCCTGAGCTTGTGTCTTCTGGATTTACATAGTCATCATCCAATGTGTCTGGAGTACCTCCAGCTGGGAGGTAATCTGTAATGGCATCTGCTGTTTCAAATGTCATCGAGTGTCCAGGTAGCCCAAGGCAAATGCTCGAGGAGTAGATATCATCGAAGTTATCATGAAGCAGCTTGCCCGGATTGTTTCCACTAGGTTTGGAGCCCCATCCGCCTTGCGTGTAGGTGCAGTACTCTCTTGGCTGGAATGGTTGCGAAACGATGACGGTTGCCAACCTAATGCCGGAGCTGGTTTGGATAGTGTCGCCAATTACCATAGCCACATCTTCGAGAGAGTATGTCCCTTCCGCATTGCTCTTAACTGTCTTGTCGAATTCGAAAACTGTGGTTGAGCTTACAGACTGGGGCCAAACGGGTTCGTTTGTGCTCACGAGTACAAGACCTTGCGAAATTGTTTCATCGTCGCAAACCTGAACCTGGTCGTTCACCAGCGTTGGCGCAACAGGGAGGCTGAAGTCCGCTCTTGGACTTGGACCGAAAGGCTCTCCCATATGCCCCGCATGGTTCGTTATGGTAACCCTCACCTCGTTTCTGTAGATCGCGCCCTCCACTGGGGTGAACTCGACCTCGTAGCTGTACTGCTTCGTCTCTCCCGGACCTATCGTGTCGCTGCCGGTTGAGACTATGACCTTGGATGTAAGGTCTTGGAACTTCCCTGATCCGGTCTTGTACTGCACTACGTCCACTATCTCAAGGCCCTGCGTGGGGGCTTCCCCACCATTGGTGACGGTGATCGTGCCCGATACTGAGTACCTATCGGTGTAGGCACCTTTAGTCACCGTTATGGTGTAGTGAATGGTTCCCTCTTTGTTCACGAACAGATTCAGAGCTTCCGGTTGCACACTCTTCTCTATGGTCCATGAATAGGTTCGTACCCAGTTGCCTTGGGCGGTCTTCTCGGCAGATAGCGTCGTGCCTGGCCATTTCCAGGTTGCCTCGTTGGTCTTTGAAGCCAAAAGTTCCTCCATCCCATCCTCTATTGTAAAGGTTGATGAGTCATACACGTAGTAAATCTTCCAGTAGTAGGTACTTGGAGCCAGGTCTGGAATCTTGCCCTCGTAAGTTCCGTCTTGTTCTGGATCCTCGAGCTTTACCTCGGTCCACGAGTTCCCATCCGGCGATACGGCCCCGAAGTACTCGACGCCCTCTGGCTGTTCCGATGGATTCTTTACCTTCAGCTTGAACCTTTTCTCAACAGTCGAGAAGTGATTTCCGAAGTTTTTGTCGTTTATTACCCCGTTATCGCTCAGGCTGATGGGCACATAGTGGTTCCCATCTGGGAACGTTTGATGCCAACCTGCCTTTGGTTCCTCCTCGACTATGTAAAAACCAGGCGGCAGGTTGACGAAGTAATATACGCCCGTTTCTTCGCCATCCTCTATCGTATTAGTCGATCTAAACAATATCCATTGCCCATCTACCTTCTTATAGAGTTTGATTGTCCAGCCACCTAAGGCCTCTTCTCCCGCATCCCATTCGCCATCTCCATCGTCGTCAGACCACTTTTTGCCGCTTATTTCGAAATTCCAGCTCCATTCTGCGCTGTTGGTTTTAGATTGTCCTAAGTACTCGTTTTGCCCTTGCGCAATAACGTCGGTTTCTGTAACAGAGTTAATATGGTACGTGCAGAAAATCGTCCAATCGTAATAGCCTGGATCAAGATCGCCAACGGAGCCTGTATAAGTTCCACCATCGCCTGTTAGTTCAATCTGTTCCGACCATGTTGAATTCCATATGGATGCGTAGTAATATGTGCTCGAAGGCGCTCCTCCCGGATTTTCAACTTCCAACTCGAATGTCTTCTCGACTTTCCATTTCCATACTGCTGTGTTTGTCTTTGACTCGGTAAGTGTCTCATCTCCCTCTTTTATCGTGGTATCTACTGAATCGAGTATGTAGTAAAACCTGTAGTGGTAGACGCCCGGGTCGAGGTACGGGATGGAGCCCATGTACTTACCATCTTGGTCCAGTTTGAGTTCAACCGTAAAAGTTCGAGTTGGCTGATAGAGAGTTGCAAAATAGGTCACTCCATCAGGTGCTCCCTCTGGATTGATGACGGTAAGCTCGAATGTTTTTGTGATCCAATTCCAAGTTGCCTTATTAGTTATGGAACGATCCACAATTTCTTCTGTTCCCGATGTTATATTGTATTGTGTAGAGTATGGATCTATTGTGTAGTAAAATCTGTAGTGGTATTGTCCTGGCCCCAAGTTCATAATAGAGCCCATGTAGACTCCATTGCTTCCACTGAGCTCAACTTTCCATTCATTCGGCCATGTTGTCCCATCGCTCGATACCGCACCCCAGTAATGTACACCGCTAGGAGCTTCACTTGGATTTGTGACTGTCAACTCAAATGTCTTTGAAAATGTCGACCAGACCCAGATCGAATAAACGTTGGTTGTGTCATGGAATATGTCCTCTTCTCCCTGTGCTATTATGATCTCTGGCGAACCGACGTAATAGATCTTCCAGTAGTAGTGTCCAGGAGCGAGGTTTTCGATCGTACCTGTGAAAGTCTCGGCAGCAACTGGATCTACAAGCTCAACTGTCCATTCTGCTGGCCATGTTGTCCCATCGCTCGATACTGCTCCGTAGTACTTCCCATCTGGATATCCAGGAGCTTTGTCAGGATTTTCAACAGTTAGCTCGAACGACTTCTTAACCTTCCAGGACCAGGTTGCCGTGTTGGTCATTGACTGGTCGAGCGTTTCATCGCCCTCCTTGATCGTGGTCTCTACTGAATCAAGAATATAGTAGAACCTGTAGTGGTAATCTCCAGGGTCGAGTTCTGGTATGGTGCCCGTGTACTTTCCATCCTGGTCTGGATCCTTGAGCTCGACCGTAAAAGTTTGAGTCGGCTGATAAAGTGTTGCCAGGTACCTTACTCCTTGAGGCGCATCTTCCGGATAGGCAACGGTCAGCTCAAAGGTCTTGTCGAACGCCAGAGGAACCTCGCAGAGCTTGTCTATGAAAACTCCAGCTATGATGGCGTTCGCCTTGTCTGTCCAGGCGAGCATCGTCAAGTTTTGGGGCGCATGTCTCAGGGTTACGAGGAAGACGATGTACTTTCCGCCCTTGAAGTAGCCAGTTGGATATGATAGGCGGCTCCCGATCAGGTTTCCATCTCTGTATAGTTCATAGCTCATCGCCCTAACACCCTCCTCCAGAACGTAGTAGGCAACGCGGTAGAAGCCCGTCTCCCCAAGCTCCACCTCTACAGCTAGGGGATCGTTCGCCGGATCGCCCGAGTGCCACTTTGTAGCTCTCCACTCGTTCATGCTTGGGAAGTATTGAGCACCCGGGAATGCTTTGCCATCCAAGACCTCCCTGCTTGAGTAGTAATCCACGTCGTATGGCCATTCGTAGGCTTCATACCCAAATGAGCCCAGCATTTCTCCGTGCAGCGTGTAAACCCTGTATCTCACATGGCCGATTCCGGGCCCGCCAACTTCGTCATTGAGGTAGTGTCCACCCGCTGGGTAATCTGGTCCTATTGGATATTCAATCTGCGCGCTATCTGGGTTCGGGATTATGTAGGCGTATGAACCATAGGTTGCCCACCACAATCCGCCCTGCGTTCCATATAATATTCCTCCTGTCTCAGCATCAATCTTTAGGAAGGAATCTGGAGGCCCAGTCCAGTGGTCACCAAAGTTTAATCCGCTCCTTAGCTCACCTGGACCGAGGTTAATGTCGTAGCCATCATCTGGATAGGTTCTCACCCACCCGTCTTGCTCTACCTGCTCAACCCTGTATTTTCCAGGTCCCAAGTTGAAGAACTTGTAGATTCCATTTCCCCACTTGTAGAGCTGCCACCTGCCCGTGAACTCCTCCCAGTAAAGCACCCACTCGCCTTCTATCTTCTTGTAGAGCCTGATCGGCCAGCCTCCTATGGTGTATTCGCCCTCATCCCATTTTCCATTCCCGTTGCAGTCAACCCACTTCTGGCCTGTGATAACTCCGGTCCAGCTCCATTGTACTATGTTCACCTTTACCCTATCGATCGTTTCATGGCCCGAGGCTATTGTCTCCTTAACGCTTCCAAATGAGTAGTAAACTTCCCAGTCATATTCGCCAGCCGGCATGCCGCCGACCGAGCCCGTGTACGTTCCATACCCTTCAGGATCGGTTAGCGCTATCTCCCTTTCATATCCGTTGTTTGAAATTCTCGCGTAGTACTTCGTACCGCTCGGGGCTCCTCCTGGATTTTCAACAACCAAGATGAATGCCTTCTCGACCTTCGGAGTCGAGAGAGCACAAAATCTGACATTGTATGGCTTTGATGTCTTTGTTACATAAGCCAAGCCAATGTGGTCATTTGAAGCGCTGTAGAAGCTCGTCAGATAGTTGTTGCCCGAGAGCGTCTCCGATTCTGCCACCCAGTCTGTAGGAGGAGAAATCCATATTCCACCAATGCTCTTCCTGTAGTAGATGTGGTTCGAAGCCATCCAGAAGCAAAAAACATAACCACTAACTGGGTCATAGCTTAGGACTGGAGCTGAGGTGCTCGTCGCTGGCGACTTAATCTTTTTCTCGGTTCCCCATGAGTTGGATGAGAAGGAGTATTTCGAGTACAGTATCGTTGTGCTGCTCAAGAATGCGAGGTGCACGTCGTCGCCTTCCGCAACGGCCGAAAAGAAATCGGAGCTGATTCCATTTACTGTTTTAGCTTCACTGCCCCAAGTGCCGGTCCATCGTTTGCCCCTTATGTAATGGCCAAATGAAGTGTAGATCACGAACATCTTTCCTGATGTCAATGGGATCGGAGCTACTACCCAAGCAGCAGCATCCCATCCTGAAAGGTCGTACGGGAAACCTGACTGAGTTTGCCAAACCCCGTCGTTCCTAGAGGATTTGGTTATGTAGGGACGTTTTGGCGAAGTTCCCTTCACGAACCTGTAACCGATCCAAGGATAGCCATTTGTATCAACGGCAATGCAAGGAACATAATAGGTGGTGCCGCTTGCACCACCAACGGCCACCTGCTCTGGGGACCACGTTATCGATCCGCCATTTGGAGTTCCCCTTCTGTAGTAGATCGGTGCGCCTGCAGTCTCGGCGCAGTACGCATAGTGGAAATAGTTTCCATCGAACCAGATCGAGAACTTCTCCCCATTATCGCATGCCCTGATGACCGTTGCAGTGCTCCAAGTGTTGCCATCGGTGCTCGTCCTGAAAACCATGTTTACCCCATCGGAATAGAAGACCCAGAATCTGCCATTGGCATAGAATATCTTGCGCTGAAATGTAACGGAAACTGCCCTGTTGGTAGAGCTCGTGCCTATCGTTTTGCTCGCTATGTCGGCATAAACTTCGAATGGTGCCAGAGCCGACAAGAGGCCGACGATGATCAAAAGTGAAAATAGATATTTGTTCTTCATGAGTCAACATTTGTTGATGACTATCTTAAGACTTTTGATAGCATTCTAGGAAATTGATTTCTAGCTTTAGAATCCATAAAAATTATCTATGAAAACCAGAATAATTAACAAGAAAATTAATTCTATATTTCTATTCATTTCCAGCGCTATGGCAGAGCACGAAGCCCAAATTTGAACTCCCTTAGCTTTTAATCGCCTTCACTAGCGAAAGGCCATTTGGAGTTTCTACCTCCCATGAAGGCATGTATAGTGGTGGCGAAAATTATCACTTCTGCAAGGCTAGCTGATCGAACTCCACCTTTATGCTACTCATCGAGGGCTTCTCAGCATGGTCATCGCAAAAGTATCGTTTGACCATCTATTCAATTGAAGAGAGTACAAAATGGGATCAGTAGCACTTCCGCAGGCACTCAGCGATCTAAACTGTCGAAGGATTGGCCATGTTGGCACGCAGTTTCCTTGATCACAGCTCCTTAAGAATTATCAAACGTAGTGCCCATCGAATGTTCAAGCTCACTCATATGAACGATTGAAGGCGCTGTTTTCATGCTAGGGCGCATTTATTTTCCTTTGTAGGGCAATTTTGCTCTTCGCAGCATTCAAGGGGTATACTAGCTCAAGCTTCTCTTATACTTATAAATCTCAAAGATACCATGGGTTGCATGAGGCGCGAAGGATGAACAAATATGGTTGTGGACTTTGGGCTTTTGGTGGAGTTGCGGACAGATTCGTTCCAAGTGGTTACAAGCCCCAAATTTCCCTGGAGCGGCAGTTCCGCTTGGCGTCACAGGTGGAACTCGTTAGGGGCGTGGAGATTCACTACCCATCCGACTTCAAGATGGACCAGGTAGGTGAGGTCCAGCAGCTTCTGGAAAGGTTCGAATTCGAGGTACCGACGATCTGCCTTAACTTCTTCTCCGATCCGAAGTGGCAGAACGGGTCATTCACTTCCCGCAACCCGGAGCTCAGGAAGGAGGCTGTCAAAACGACGAAGGAAGCGATCGACATCGCGAGGAAGATGGGCGTGAAGGCATGCACCATCTGGCTTGGGCAGGATGGCCATGACTATCTCTTCAACGACTACGATAAAGCTTGGGATTGGCTTGTAAGCGGAATCGGCGAGGTTGCCGATTATGCCAAGGAACTGACGGTCTACATGGAGTACAAGCAGAAGGAACCTAGAACTCACATAATGATTGCAAACGTTGGCAAGGTACTTTATATCGTCGACGAGTTGAAGGCCAAGAACCTTGGCGTCGTCATCGATGTTGGCCACGCCTTTATGTCGGACGAGAACATGGCCGAGTCCGTGGCAATAGTCAGCAGGAGGCACATCCCTTTCACGATGCACTTCAACGATGCGTACGGCTACTGGGACGACGACATGATCGCAGGATCGATAAACTTGTGGAAGTATGTCGAGCTCTTCTACCAGTTGAAGAAGGTCAATTATGATGGCTGGCATGACCTCGACATCTTCCCATACAGGGAGGATGCCGTGAAGGCGGTTGAACAGAGCCTCAGGTTTATCGATTACGTGAAGAGGCGCGTCGAGGAGAATTTCAAGGAGATCGATGGCTCGATAGCTGAGGGCGATGTGCACAGCACGATCGATGTTATGAGAATGTTGTTCCTGAAAGGGTACAAGTAGTGGTCTCCATGGCTACCATCAAGCTTGGCATCAACAACTGCTTCGCGGTAAAAAGGTGGCCAGAGCCATGGACCTGGTCTAGGATCGTGGGCAAGGACCTTGGGCTTGATGTCGTCCAGTTCTCATACGACCTGCTGGATCCGATGTCGCGCGAGCCGATCCTCTCGCTCATTGCAGATGAGACCTTGGAGGCTTGCAGGGCGAACGGCGTAACGATCGATACCACATTCACAGGCCTAATTGGCTACAGCATGAACCTCCTCTCCCACCCGAACCTTGCGATGCGCCTTGAGGCCCTTAGGTGGTACGAGCAAGCTGTCCTCGCAGCCAAAAAGTTCAGGGCAAGGGGCACAGGTGGCCATGTTGCATCGATGAGTGTCCAGGATTTCGGAGATGGCAAAAGAAGGTCATACCTGGAGTCCTTCCTTATCGAAAGCCTCCAGTACCTGGCCTCGATAGCAAGTAAGATGGACCAAAAGTTCCTTCTCTGGGAACCCATGCCCCTTTCGAGGGAGCAGCCCTGCACGATAGCGAGAGCGAAGGAGCTGCTCGACAAAGCCAACGATGGCTCGAAGCTGCCCATTAGGTTCTGCATCGATGTTGGACACCAGTGCGCCTGGGACGCCAAGGGAAAGGACCTGGACCCATATGCCTGGCTAAGGGAGCTGGCACAATATTCTCCCGTCATCCACATCCAGCAGACAGACGGAAAGGGAGACAGGCACTGGCCCTTCACTGAAGAGTGCAATCAAAAAGGGATTATAGATGCACGCAAACTTCTGGAAGCTATAGATTCCTCCGGCGCAAAGGAGGCAACGCTCATCATGGAGGTCATCCACGCTTCAGAGGAGAGGGAGGAGAAGGTGCTGCAGGACCTGAAGGAAAGCACGAACTACTGGATGGAACGCATCTAGCAGCTTGAAAAAAGTGCTTGAACTTGAAAGAATCGACGGAATTGAAGAAGCTGCTTGCCGACCTTACAAAATTCTCAAGGCTCATCTATGATATGAGGCTCACCACCGGCCCTGGCGGTAACACAAGCGCAAGGCTCCCAGGAAGCAGGACAATGTATCTTAAGCCGAGCGGCCTTTCGTTCGCTGAGCTTGAACCTGAAGATTTCGTGACCGTCGACATCGAAACGCTGAAAAAGGTTGGGGGGAAGCTGAAGCCTTCCTCAGAACTTGCCCTCCATGCTGCCTGCTACAAAAAAAGGAGAGATGTGAACGCAGTCTTTCACGCCCATCCAGCAGCCTGCATAGCGCTGAGTGCAGCTGGACAGAACCTACATCCTCCCGCCTACCCAGACCATGTAGTGTATTTGGGGAAGGTTTCCTTCATTCCTTACGTAACGCCTACGACGCATGAGCTTGCCGAGAAGGTGGGGCGATGCGTGGAGGAGAGCAACTGCGTTTTGTTGCAAAACCACGGAACCATTGCCCTAGGGTCGAGCTCGAAGGAAGCTTTCTACAGGACCGAGCTCATGGAGGAGAGCGCGAAGATCTTCCTCTACGGCAAGATATTTGGGAAGGCCAGAACCCTTTCCGAAGAGGAGGTCAAGAGGATCGAAGGTTTGCGCAGCGAGGCCTACAGGAAGAAGATCGTGGGTCTAGAAAAGTAATGTAAGACAAGATAACACAATATCGCCGCAGCCCCAAGGCTTAAACGCTCATCAATGCGCCTGAACGGCCCATGGCCGAAGTAAGGATTGTGCAATACGGGCTCGGCTCAATTGGTTGCGGAATTGTGCGCCATGTTCTGAGCTTTCCTTATTACAAGATCGTTGGCGCCATAGATGTCGACCCCCAAAAGGTTGGAAGGGATGTTGGCGAAATATTGGGCCTAGGCAAAAAAATGAACTTGGCTGTTTCTGGAGATGCATCCATACTCAAGCGCTCAAAGGCAAAGCTCGTTCTACATGCAACTGGCTCCCGCCTTGTTTCAGTCCAAGAGCAGCTTTTCGAGGCCATAGAAGCTGGCTGCAGCGTGATCTCCACATGTGAGGAGCTTGTCTATCCACATGCCAGAAACCCGAAAATTGCCCACGAGATAGATCGACTGGCAAGGGAGAAAGGAGTTTCCGTTTTGGGAGTCGGTGTAAATCCAGGATTCGTCATGGATACGCTCCCCCTCTTTCTGACATCTGTCTGCAAGAGCATCAGGAAGGTGAAGGCAACGCGTATTGTTGATGCCTCGAAGCGCAGGCTTCCGCTGCAGAGGAAGATCGGTGCAGGACTTTCGGTTGAGGAGTTCAAAGGCAGGGCGAAAGAGCTTGGGCACATCGGTTTGTACGAATCTGCCAGAATGGTTGCCGACAGCCTCGGCTGGAAGCTCGACAAAATATTGGAGAACATCGAACCGGTCGTTGCCAAAAGGAAGGTTAGAACTCAGTTCCTAGCGGTCGAAAAAGGAGCTGTGGCTGGCATCAAACAGGTCGTTAGAGGCTATATGGCAGGAGAGGAGGTCTTAACGCTTGAGCTGCAGATGTATGTTGGAGCCAAAGAGCCTCGTGATTCGGTCTTTATAGATGGAGAGCCTCCTGTCGACATGGTAATAAGGGGAGGAATCCACGGTGACTCAGCCACAATCGCCATTGTCGTAAACTCGATTCCGCATGTCTTGTCTTCTAGGCCTGGGCTTCTGACAACGCGCGACCTTCCAATCATTTTCCGCAGCAGCTAGTTGGATAACCCTCCCAGAGGCTAGACCTTTAGCGTTTCAGCAAAAAGCTTCGTGGCCTCGATCAAGTTCGTTATGTTTTCTTGTGTATGGACGTACGATATGTTATTGAAGTGCGTTGGAAGGCCGAAGATCCCGTGGTTGATCAAGAACAGCCCGTACCTCCAAAGCGCGTCCATGTCTCCCTTGAACACGTCCTTGACGTTCTTCACTTCCCCACCTTTGAAGTGGACGTAGAAAGTCGAGCCAAGGCCTGTAACGGTCACGTTTTTACCTTCGAAAGCTTCCGAGATTCCTCTCCTTGCCCTGGCTCCCAGGCCATTTATGTGGTCGTAAACAGACCTGTCTTCAAGTACCTTCAGCGTTTCCAATCCAGCGACCATCGTGACAGGATTGCCGCAGAACGTGCCTCCCTGGTATGCCAGCTGGTCGGATTGATATTTCGATGGGTCCATCCTCTGCATGATTTCCCTTGGTCCTGCGATTGCTCCGACTGGATGACCTCCGCCAATTATCTTTCCCAGAATCGTGACATCGGGCCTTACCTTCAGGTACTCCTGAGCCCCTCCCTTCGATAGCCTGAACCCGGTTATGACCTCGTCAAAGATCAGGAGCGAACCGGACCTTTCGCACAGCTCCCTCAAGCCTTCGAGAAACTCCCTCTTGGCAGGAACGCACCCCTGCCCAAGCATCGGCTCAACAAGGATGCAAGCAAGCTTTTCGCCCCTCAGCCTCCTCTTCACGCCGTTCAGATCATTGTAAGGAAGGAGGATCGTGTTTCTCAACTCAGATCTGGGCAGTCCTGCCGACGGGAGCCGATCGAATGGAGGTTTCGTCCCTACATGGACATCATTAAAACCACCGTGCCAGCATCCTTCGAATTTACCTATCTTCGTCCTACCTGTGTATGCCCTAGCGAGCCGCACAGCATACATAGCAGCCTCAGTCCCGCTGTTTGTGAACCTCACCATCTCGGCCGATGGAAGCATCCTGCAAATCTGCTCAGCCAGCATGATCTCGTTCTCGTTGAATGTTCCGTAGTGCGATGACTTCTCAACCTGTGCCATTACGGCCTTAACGACCGAAGGATAATTGTGGCCCAGAATGAGAGCGCCGTGGCCGTTCCAAAAATCAACATATCTATTTCCATCGGCATCGACGAGCACGTTTCCGTTCGCGGACACAACGCAGAACGGATAAGGCTTGAAGGCCCTTATGTTGTGGTTCACGCCACCAGGCATTATGTTCTTTGCCCTTGCATAAAGCTCTGCAGATTTTTTAGTTCTGGACTCGTATTCCTCTACTATCGATGACACTTGTCCTCGCCCTGGGCGCTTGAGCTGGCAATTTAGTACTTTTGCCTTCTGGCACTCTCGTGCATGCATCTTTCTAGAGGAAGAGCTAAATAGAGCTGTGCAAGTGGCTCGACGAACTGGCCTGGCCCAATCCAGAGGATGCGAAAAAATAATATCCAAAAATGTAGATTCGGTGGCGGAGGATATGGCATGACCGAATCAGTCTTGGACAGGATTCAGAAGGCGATCGATAACTACGTCCGCTTGCAGGGAAAGGATTGGGTACTATCGAAGAGCGATTTGAACCTGGATGTCAACTCACCAAACTTCAGCGAGGGGGACATAACGTACCTGATCAGTGTGAGCAGGGGATACGGCATCAGTAGTACCATATTGGCAGCTCAGAACAAGGCTGTTTGGCGTTTCTTGGCCAAGTAGCCCTTCCTCGGTACTATCGTTTTTCTGCTTTTCATGGCATTTATTAAGAACCAAGATGTTTTTCCCCTAACGAAGCTATTTTTTCATATATGCACCACTCACTCCCTTAGCATTTGTCTGTTAGCTTGTCGAACGCGGATCATCATTACACTCACTTCGCACCGGTTCGCATTCCCTGTACGATGACGAGTGCTATAGTCTCTCTCGGCTATGTTGATGATGTATCAAGGTGCTGAAGCTGGAAGATGTAGAAAAGCTCATTGAAGAAGGATGGTAGGACAAGGTGAAGCCGCAATAGATATCAATGTATTGGTTTACGATATGCTTGAGAATTCTGCGCTAAACAAAGAGACACAGAAGAGCTTGGATAAGCTGAGCAGGCGGGTAATACCAAGCGTGGTCATATAGAGATTCTTTATCGTCCTCAGAAAACTGAACATAAAGGGTGAGATAATTTTCAGGAAAATAAATGATCTTATTGGTTCGGTTCTGACTGAGATAGCTCCAATAATGAAGCAAGAGGTAGCTGATGCTCTACTAGCATCGGAAAACACATACTCTAGAAGATTCAACGATAAATTAATTGTTTCTGTCGCAGAGCAAAGATTCCTCTATTGACGTAGAGTTGGAACGAGAATACAAGAAATCAAGTATGAAACAAGTTGAGCTGCAAAAATCATTTGAATATGCAGAATTAGAATACAAATTGCTTTTACAAATCGAAGAGACATAATGTATCTTTTCCAAAGAGCAATAATCCCTTAGGTACTTCGATGTTGAAAATGTAGATTTTTGGAATCGATAACCGCAAAAGCTCTACCAGTATCAATTAAGGCTCTGATGTTTTTCACAGTTGAAGCCAGGCTGAGCACATGCCCGCTCATTAAGGTATGAGAGCCATCAATTATTATCCATGTTTGGTAAGATTAAATATAGTTGAGGCCATAAAGGAAGGTTGGGAGTGGGAAAACCTTTGCTAAAATCTTTCCGAGCCTTCCCTTTTTCTCTGCACTGAACGGTTTCATATATGAGCGAAACCTTTCATCGACCCTTTCCGGCTGTCCAAAAAAGAGCCAAGTCAGTTCCTTCTCACTTTCAAGTTCGAGCTCGTCGCTTCCAATGATGATGGAGGGCTTTTCCGCCGTACCAGTGATCTTCATCTCGTAAGCTTTCTCGCCAAGCATCGATACGAGATATGGTCTTAGCTTCTCCAAAAAACCTGATGGGTTGACAATTCGCATCGTGCCTCCGAAGTGGTATGGCTTGGTTTTCCTTATGCGCGGAAGGACAGCCAGCATCTCGATATCGTGGTGTGGAACTGAAATCGAAAGCTTTTCCAAATTGAGACGGCCAAGCAACTTTGGAAGGGCAGAGGCTATTGCAACCCTTGAGCCCGCATACTCCACCACCCTGCCTGAACGGCTCTCGCCGCCATGAACCTCGATGCAAAAGTAAGCTACGCCCTTTCCATGCAGCTCAACGATGAATGTCTTTGGTCTTGTGAATATATGCTCGCCCAAAAGTGTTGAAAATTCTTCATAGCTTCTTATGTACCTGACAGGTTCTTGCTGGTAGATAGCTATCAGCTCTCCAATCCTAGAAGGTTCGTACTTTGTAACATTGCACTGAAAAGCACTTAATTTTTCAACGTTGCTTCTCGTTATATCGTGCTGATAAACTTTCCCAGCCATGACGCAGTTGTTCCTGTCGTAAAGGCTCCTGATGCCTGACACCATCACGAAGTCAACACCATCAAGCAGGAGCTTCCTCATGCAATCTGCCAGGACCATTCCCGCAAGCCCCTTATTGCGATGGTTCGGCTCTGTGCAGACGGCACCTATCATTCCGACTTTGATCCTGCAGCCATACAGCAGGGCATCCACTTCCGATATGCCTATGTGCGAGACAGGTTTTCCATCAAAGAGCATGATGCGCATATTTTCCAAGTTTTTTCGATTGAATAGTAGCGGGAAAGCTTCCTCCATATTCATTCCCCTTTTCCTCACGGACAAGAAGATGCTGTCCACTAGCTCCATGACGCTTCCGAACTCTTCATTCCTCGTGCCTCTTGGTCCCTCATATTCCATTTTGGCGCTTCCCGCAGCGAAACCAAGATTATATTATTAAAGCATCTTCGCTGCCAAAAGGTTTTTTCCGCTAGGGTTTCCCCTATCCCACCTCTCTTGCCGAAACTATCGATTCAGCTTCTAGGGTGCCAGCGAATCTAGAATCCTTCTTTCCGTCACTACGCCGATTATCTTCCCGCCTTTTACTACGGCCAGCCTTCTGACATTCTTGTCACGCATAATCTTCAGAGCATGAGATACTGGCTTGTCGTTGTCTATCGTCAAAACGGGTGAGGACATTATGTCCTGCGCGAGCGTTTTGCCCGGTTCTTTTCCACTCTTCAGCACCCTCGCAAGTATGTCTCTCTCTGTTACGATGCCGACCGGCCCTCCTCCACTCATGATAATGCAGCACCCGACATCGTATGTAACCATCCTGTCCACGATAGTCGATACGTTGTCGGAGAACTGGGCTGTGAGGGGTGGGGCTCTCATTATTCTCTCGACAGGTTGGGACAGTTTTTCTTCGGCCATCCTCAGCCCCTTGGCATCTTGTTCAAGCGGTTTGAAATACTTATGCGTTTCCATATGTGGAAAAAAATAGGGGAGGAAAACACGCCCGCGCAGCCGCGGATAGGTGTTATATAACCTAAGGTGTGCCTCAACCGCGACCTTCAAAACGATGAGAAAGCTGATTGGAGGATTTACGCACAGGCCCGGGCTCCACGCGCCAGCTTCAGCTCTGAGGGACATCCTAGAGTTCAGCGGGCATAAGCTCTCCGAAGAGACCGTCTTTGGCCTGGGCTGCGGGCATGGCTTCATGTATTGGCGATCAAAGGACATGGTGCCACCAATCTTGGTGGGTGGAAATGCAAGCGAAGGGATCGTCGAAGCTTGCCGAATCCTCGGCATAGATGTCAAGAGGGAAACGACTGAAAGCGAGGAGGCTGCCTGGAAGGAGACCAAGAAGCTGATAGATAGCAACATACCGGTTGCGCTAAGGGTCGACCTCCACGATCTTGGTTACATGAGTGCGCCCATGAGCCTGCATTTCGGCATGCATGTGATCGTTGCCATCGGGTATGACGAGGAAAAGGGAGAAGCATACGTTTTAGACAACAGGCTTGCGGGCATCCAGTCAATCTCCTTTGAAAACTTGTCAAGGGCAAGGAGCTCTAAATTCAAGCCATTTCCACCAAATAACATATGGTACAAGTTTACGTTCCCGAAAAGCTTGACCAGGCTCGAGGGAGCGATCAAGATAGCCATAAGGGAAAACGTCGAAAAC
>CAZWAU010000092.1:0-5855 GCA_964631995.1 uncultured Nitrososphaerota archaeon | reverse complement strand
GCCCTCAGTCGCCTCGTTCATTGAAGTAGATGAAGGAAGCTATGAAAACTATCATGTTTCCGGCGAAGATGATAGCAAGTGCTGCCGGAAAAGCCTCTATGGCTCGAAGACCCGCTATGTATACGATGAAGAAAGCTGATGCCCCGGTGCAAAAGATGAAAGAATTTCTGCAAGCCCTGTTGACATTTCTGTCGATCCTTTCATCCGTCCCTTTGCCCAATAGGGCGCTAAAGAATCCAAAAAACCCAAAGAAACCGTAGAAACCTTCATTTCCAGTTACAAGACCAAGCAAACCGAGGAAGCCGAGCAGTCCCAAGTAGGCCATATTGTTCCTTAACATGCACGCCTCACTATGTTAACTAATTCTAACGTTAGAAATATTTAACATTTACCCTTGGAATCGCTTTTGCAAGGATTACGGTCATATCGATGGTCTCTAAAGATGCTTGGCATGGATGTCGATGATTGGCACGATAGTCGAACTTTCTAAGGATGAGTGGGTCGGCCCTGATTCGAACAGGGGATCTCAGCCCGTCACTTAACGACGATCTTCTGCGTGTCAGGCAGATATCCTAACCAGACTAGACTACCGACCCAGGTCGAAAGGAATCGATGCTCACGATTCCTCATCTTCCAGTACTAGGCAAGTGTTTTTGGGTTTTGCGGTAAGCACAACACTTGTAAAATGAAATGGCTACCAACCCCAGACCGTAACAGACACTCATGTCAAAGAGGGCCCAAAACAGGCAGATATATGCTCTAAAAAGAACGCTTGTTATGGAAAGTCATAAATAATGAAAATGGTCTAGAATCCTCTCGGAGGATAAGGAGAGTAAATGAGCGCTGAAGAAAAGGCAACTTTTACAACAGAGGAAAAGGTAGCTGAAGAGAAGATCCGCTGGATCCCTCTTCTGCTCATGGCGGCAATACTGACTTTCATAGGTACAGTGGCTATAGCTCTGAACGGGTCGGTTGGCCAAGTATTCATGTGCAGGTACGCTTGGGGTACATTCTCAAAGACGATGGCGGTTCCGATAATGGGCGTGATCATAGTCCTTCTCGCATACCCGCTGAAGGTTCTTGGCTTGAAGGTAAGCACGTCGACGCTGGCTACGCTTTTCATCGTCGGAATGGTTGTAGCATACTATGGAATCGGGAACTATGAAACATTCGCATGTTGGCCACCTGGCTTTGCACGCACTGTGCTACAGAGCCCTGCGGATCAGAGGGAGCTTATGAGCACATGGTGGTGGCAGCCTCCTTACGAGGTCGTGGAGAGGATAACTACTGGAGGATTCGCAACTGACTGGGGAGCTTGGGCAGGAAGCATAGCGTTTTGGTCCCTATACCTGCTCGTTTTCTTTGCACTCGGCTCAAGCCTAATGCTGCTCTTCAGGAGAAGGTGGCTGGATGTAGAAAGGGTTCCGTTTCCGCACATTATGGCGGTATCGGAGATCATCGAAAGGGCTGGGCCGGGCGAGAAGGAGGGCAGGCTGATGTGGCCATTCCTTGTTGGCTTCATCATAGGCCTAGCCTTCGAAATGCAGGTTCTGCTGACAAATCTTTTCATGTGGTGGCCTGATCTGTTCGCCTGGCGTGTTGGGTTGACGGGTGAGTCGACCTCAGCTCCAGGCTGTGTCTGCATAGGTGTTGGCGACCCACTGGGCTCGGTTTTGGTGCGATGGGGAGGATATACGAAAAACTTGCTTCCATTTGCCATCTACTACCTTGCACCGCTGTCTGTCACGTTCACGGTTACCGTAATCACGCTCTTCTTGTTCATAGCCGACCAGATTGCTTTCGTAATGGGTTACTACACAGGTATCTTCCAGATGGGTGGAGCATGCAGGATCCTAGGATGGGGAGGCATAACGGCCTCATATGGCATGGGTCCACCTTTCTACTGGATATTCACGACCAACATCGGAGGAACACTGGCTATGGCTGCGATGATAGTCTTCCACTCGAGACAGTATCTGGCAGAGACATTCAGGGTTGCAATGAGGGGAGGAGGATCTTCTGAGATAGAGGCAAGGGAGGCTTTCAGCTACAGGACGATATACACAATGCTTGGCGTTTCCATCATACTGGTTCTGGCTTTCCTGTTCTCGGCAGGGCTTAGCGTAGGTACAGCTTTGGCAGTGCTCATCGTTCAGGGAATAATCAACACTTTGGCGGCAGTGTACGTAGTTGGGCTCGCTGGATCAGCATACATACACGAAAGAGCCATGTGGCCAAGTTGGCCGCTGAGGTTCATCTGGCCGACAGCTCCTGAACAGTATACGACAGACTGGCTAATGTCGCACGTCTTCATGCACTCTGGACTGAACCACATAACGCACGGAACGCAGACAGGAGGTTATTTGACGATGCAGGGACTTTCGCTTGCAAGCTACACGAAAACAAGCACAAAGAGCCTGTTCATTCTGATGGCTCTCGCAACATTGATCGCGGTTCCCATAACGCACGCCACAAGGGTCTGGGTTGTGAACAATTGGGGAACGGGGCGCGTACCAATCTGGGGTTCATGCACCGTTGGAGAGTGGTGCGACAATGACTTCGAGACTTACGATTCCGCCCCGGCTGCATCGATCCAGTTCGGAGCTGGAGCGGTTGGATTTGCCATCGTTACAGTTCTTTCGCTTCTTCACAGCAGATTCGTGTGGTGGCCCATACATCCCGTTGGCTTCCTTCTTGCTACAGCTGTGGCACCAACTTGGATGCGTGAGTGGAACGCTTTCGTTGGAGCTTGGATCTTCAAGGCTGTGACATTGAGGGTTGGAGGAAGCAAGGCATACAATAACTACGGCGTCCCGATTGCGGCTGGAATCGTGGGAGGCATAGTGTTCGCGAGTCTAATAGCTTACATCATCGGAATCGTAAAGTTCTTCGTGCCGTTCTAAAGCTTTAAAACTCCATTTTCCTTTTTTTATATCATCTAGATGCTATTGTGAAGAGGTGCATTCGATCGCGGTTTAGGGAGCTGTGAGTCAGGAGTAGCCATTGCAGCTAGAGCTTTAGGTAGTATTTGGCGCTTCGAATCGCTTGGCGAAAACCGACCTTTTCATAGGCAGCCCTTGCAGGCGCATGCGCCTCGTCGAGCCCAGTTTCAACTGAAGCGAAAAGTATCCCGTTCTCCCTGAAGATTTTCAGAACTTCCAAGTACTGCGCCGTTCCCAATCCCATTCCTTGAAATGCAGGATCTATGGCATTATTTCCAATAGTACCTATCTTTTTGGCTCTGTCCATGAAATACGTTATGAAGCCAACTACATTGCCCTGTTCCTCCGTCACCAGAGACCATTCTGGATGTTGGGCGAAGTGGTTCCTTATCTCGCCAGATTTTTTCTCCTCCCAACCATCGAAGAGGATGTTGAAGAGCTCTTCCCCCATCACCTTTCTGTAAAGCCGATATATCGGTGTCCAAGCCCTGACCGCTACCTGATCAACCCTTCCAAGATCCTCAGTCCTCATCTGTCTGATGTTGCCCATGGCAGCCACAAAAGGCAAACGCTTTAAAAAAGATCTTTTGTCGCACCATAGAAACGGTTTTACTTAAATCTTGCCAATGCTCGAAAAAACCGATGAGCATATTTTCGCGCCTGAAGGAAGCTTTGGTAATTCAGCAGCGGTGGGAGGAGGACATTGAACGCATTAGAAGGGCGAGAATTGAGCCTCGATTTGCATCTCCATACGTTCCAACTCCGATGCCAATTGTGAGGGAGATGTTGAACCTCGCTGAAGTTGGAAAAGGAGATGTGCTCTACGACCTTGGCTGTGGCGATGGACGGCTTGTTTTATCTGCAGCGCTGGAGTATGGAGCAGAATGCGTGGGCATAGAGATCAGAAAGGACTTGGTTGAAAAAGCCATAGCTGACATAAAAATGGCAGGTGTTCAGGACAGAGCAAAGATCATCCTTGGCGACATGTTTGAGCAGAACCTGAAAAACGCTACAGTGGTGACGCTCTACCTCCTGAATGCTGTCAATACTCACCTAAGGCCTAAATTGGAGGCTGAGTTGCGTAAGGGAACAAGGGTTGTCTGCCATGACTACGAGATCGAGGGCTGGAAACCATTGGTCGTAAAACGCGTAGGCCGCATATTAAGGCACACGCTCTACCTTTACCGCATGTAGGTTTCCAAAATCTTAGGTTTAAGCAGTGCATGAATGAAAGAGCATATATTTCAACTTCGCTTCATTGTTTCCATTGGAACATAGAGGTGGCGCCTTTGTACCTTGCAGGTCTTGATGTTGGCACAATAGGATGCAAGTTTGTGATATTTTCGGATACGGGAAGCGTTGTTGCTTCAGCGTACAGAGAATACCCGCTCGAGATGCCAAAGCCAGGTTGGCTTGAACTTAACCCAGCCATAGTTTGGAAAAACATCGTCGAGGCCATAAGGGAGGCCCTAACCGTCTCGAAGATCGATCCAGGGGATTTGGCAAGCTTGGCTGTTTCGGCTCAGGGTGAGGCCTTCATACCTGTTGGCAAGAGCGGAGAGGTGCTCTATAACAGCATAGTGACATCGGACTCGAGAGCCCAGAACCAGACAAGTTGGCTTGAAAAGAAGTTTGGTGCTTGGGACCTGTTCAAGATGACAGGCCATGTCCTGTTCCCAGTCTTCACTTTGAACAAGATCCTATGGATTCGAGAGAACATGCCCAAGATCTACAATTCGACCGAAAAGTTCCTGCTTTGGGAGGACTACGTCAACTGGAAGCTTACTGGAAGGGCGGCGATAGACCACAGCTTGGCGTGCAGGACCCTGATGTACGACATCGGGCAGAAGGACTGGTCGGACGAAATACTTGAAACATGCGGTGTTGAAAGGGCCCTTCTTTCGGAGATCCTACCTTCGGGGAGCGTTGTTGGAAATATAACGAAGCAAGCCTCCCTCGAGTCTGGCTTGTCGGAGAAGACGATCGTTGTTACGGGAGGGCATGACCAGGCCTGCGGCTCTCTTGGAGCTGGTGTAGTTGAACCAGGCCCAATTTACAATGTCGCAGGAACGGTTGAGTGCTGCATGCCAGCTGTTGATAAACCCATCCTGAATGAGAAAATGTTCGAATCAGGTTGCGCCAGCTACCCTCACGTCGTCCCTGGAAAGTACCTGGTACTGGCCTACAACGCTAATGCAGGGCTCGTTTTGAGGTGGTTCAGGGACAACCTCGCGAGCGAGGAGATGAGGGAATCTCTTAGGCTCCAGATCTCAGCATACAGGCTTCTCGATGCAGCTGCCGAGAAGGTACCGAAGGGCGCATCGAAGTTGATCTTCCTGCCATATTTCACTGGAGCGACTACGCCCAACTGGAACGCCGACGCTAGGGGTGTGCTCTTCGGTCTTGCTCTACACCATGGCAGGCCTGAAATATTCAGGGCGATGCTCGAGGGATTGGCTTACGAGTTGCGCCACAACCTTGAAAATCTAATCGAGAGCGGGGTCAGAGCTACTGAACTTCGCTCTGTCGGGGGTGGCGCTAGGTCTCATCTTTGGCTGCAGCTGAAGGCGGATGTGACAGGAGTTAAAGTAGTCGTGCCAGATGTATCAGAAGCATCTTCGCTTGGGGCGGCTCTGCTTGCCGGAGCTGGCATAGGAACATACAAGTCGATCCAAGATGCGTCTAGAAAGGTCTACAGGGTAAAGTCTTCATACGATCCAGATAAATCGGCAAGTAGAACGTATGAAATATACTACAAACTCTACAAGAAGCTCTACAGCTCTTTGAGAGAAGCTTTCAGCGAGCTTTCGAGGATCTGAGCATGAAAAAAGAGGGTTTTGGCAAATTTGGCTGCCCTGAGTTCCTTCGCCTTCCTGAGGTGCTTTTATTTTAGAAAGAGTTATTGCTATGGAT
>CAZWAU010000091.1:0-3583 GCA_964631995.1 uncultured Nitrososphaerota archaeon | reverse complement strand
GCGTACTTCCTTAAAACAAAGCTACGAAGCTTGCGCTATCAAACTTAATCCCTGTGGATCCTTCTAGCCGTAATCGGTCAGTCTCATATTTTCTGGCATGGATCAGCGCACATGCTTTCTAGCAATCTTTAAATAAAACCTAAACTTTGGCAAATTTTAATTTCTCCTCCCTCACCGCCATCTTCCAGTGATTGACATGTTACCCATCGCAAGATATCCCAGCATAGTTGAGGGCTTCCTACCGCGCGTCGAGGGAGGCCTCACAAAGCCCCAGCTGAAGCATCTCGCCCGGTATCTTACTGGCCTGCTCGTCTGCGAGAACAAGACCATCTCGGGCATAAATGAAAGCTTCGTGGGACGCAACGACCAGTCCGCGCTGAATCACTGGCTCACGGACTCGGGCTGGAACGAGGAGGAGCTGGACCGAGCCAGGAGGGAGCTCATCCTGGAGGAGCTCAGGGCCAAGCGCATAGAACATGGCGTCCTGGTCATCGACGATACGCTAAGCCACAAGAGCGGAAAGCACATGGATGGGGTCAACATCCACTACGACCATGCAGAGGGCCGCTATGCGTTGGGCCACCAGCTGGTGACGAGCCACCTCGTTGCTGGCTGGCTCAGCATCCCCCTCGACTTTGAGCTATACGTGCGTGACGAGGGGCAGGCAAGCTTCAGGAGCAAGCAGGAGTTAGCCCGATGCTTAATAGAAAAGGCTGCAGCGGAAGGTTTTCCATTCGACTGCGTCCTCCTTGATTCTTGGTACTTCAACGCCCAGAACGCGAGATGCATCGAGCGCCTAGGCAAGGACTGGATCGCTGGCTGCAAGTCGAACCGCCTCGTACTCATGCCGAACGGTTGGATCTCCATCTCCTCCTACCTAGAGGCGGTGCAGAAGGGTGAGTTCAAGGAGGTCGTGATCCAAACTGGAGAGGGCGAGAGGAGATTCTGGGTCTTTGCTAAGAATGTGACGATGAAGGGGAGGCAGAGGGTGAGGCTCGTCGCCTCATACGAGGACGCTAAGATGCAGGGCGAACCAAAGATCATAGTCACGAACAAGCTCAGCTGGGACGTGAAGACCATCCTGAAGGCATACCTGAAGCGCTGGAGGATCGACTCCTTCTACAGGGAGGCCAAGCAGGATCTGGGCCTAGAGGACTACGAGGTTAGGAAGCTCCGTGGCATTAGGCGCCACTGGATCATGGTCTTCCTAGCCCACACCCTCCTTCAGCTCAGTCCTAAGGGCGGCCGTTCCATAGGGTCGGTCGAGGTCAGCCTCAAGACGGTTGGCAGCAAGTGCAGGCATGCTGCGATGGAGGTCCTCAAATCCTTCATAGAGCTGGTGATGAGGCTCGCTCAGAAGGTTAGAACAGCAGATGAAATTCTCAGGTACGCGCTGTCCGACTTGAGGGAACTCAAGACGTTATATCAGATGGAGATAACTTGATTTGCCAAAGTTCAGTAACTAATGCAAAAGAGCTACATTCCAAGGTCATGCCAGAACACGTTAATCTCTTCGAAAATCAAAAATGGGAAACTAGGACTTATCCTTCTGGAAAAAGGGAGCCTTACATAAGACTTACCAAAAAGCTTGAATTTAATATTCCGCCAGAATCAAGACCGATTTATCACGACTTCCTAAAAAAGATGAAAAAAGAATGGATACCAACGATTTTACAGGAAGAGAAAAAGTTGCTCGAAGATACTTTTGGTGTCAAAGTTGAAATAGTACCAAATGACATATATAAAGGGAAAAAGGTCGGTTTAAGCGGTAGTTGGGAACTTGCGATAAGGGGTAAAGAGGCTTTCATGAAAATGATAAAACTATTTAATTTAGATAACGAAGAAAGAGGTGATAATAGTTGACAAATCTTGAAGATATGATCAAGATAATCGAGGATAAGTTTTACAGTGGGCGGATAAAGCAAATAGATTTTAAGGAAATGATAAACTATCTTGAGGAAAAGGGTTTTATGAGTGACGACATAGACGATGCCCTTACCGAAGCTGAGAAACGTAAAATTATAGAGATACGAGGTGGATACTGTAATTGGATAGATCCCAAAATCAGAGAATTAGAAAAAAGCAAAACCAAGAAATACTATGAAATAATAGCAGACATCTTCAGGCATGGCCAGATCGACTTCCTTCCGGAGGAAGATGTCGAGATCGCACTCAAGGAAAGAGGTTTTGAAGATGAGGAAGTTCTCAAGATCCTTTCAGAGGCAGAAAGAGACTTTGTCCTGCACTTTTCCACCAGAAGTTTCGGACCTAAGAATAACTTGGTGGCTGGGTGTAGCTGGATACCGCCAGAGGAACGTCAAAGTGAAGAAGAGGCTGAGAAGAGGCACAGGAAGTGGTTAGATAAGTGGCACGAGAAGAAGGCGATGCAGGAAGAGATGTGGGAAGAATAGACATCTCTTACCGCTCCTCTATCAATAATGCTAAGCACGCGTAACCTGTTAATAATTCTGTTTTAGCTACTTGAACGCCTTGATGCTGCATTCACGCAAAGCATCCGAACGTCGAGCGCATACTTCCTACACCTTATGTACAGTGCGTCGAGCATTGGAGATCATATCTTGCCGTCTATCGTTGACCTGATCCTCGCTACTCTAAGCTTTATTGTATAGAACTCTGATGAACTTTCTCCTGTAGCACCAGCTGCGTAGAATGCTCTGCCTCCATTATGTGCAATTCCATAGAGCTAACTGATCAAAGCACTCTTTTCCCTATCAGGCGCTTCAGTTCTTGTACGCTTTGCTTGTTGCACAAAAAGCTTCTTAATTTAACCGATTATTATTGCTCTTTAGGTAGAATATTCCATATACATGATGCATCACTAATTGCGCATGCCAAAGCGGGGGGCTAGTAAAAAGATCCTGGAAAGAGAACTCTTGCGCAAGCGCGGCTTCGAGATGCTGAGCCAGGGCATACCGAAGGCGGAGATAGCAAGAGCGCTCGATATCGATTACAAGACGGCATACAACTGGGAGAAGCGCCTGAGGAAAAATGGCCCAGATGCATGGAGGGACAGGGAGCACAAGGGGCCTAAGAGGAAGCTCACAAGGGCGCAGAGGAGGAGGCTCATCAATATACTTCTCAGGGGATCTCGCAGATACGGATTCGACTCAGAACTATGGACGCTAAAGCGCGTAGCGAAGGTTATCAAGAAGGAGTTCAATGTCACCTATAATGTCACGTATGTCTGGTGCGTGCTGCGCGATCTTGGCTTCAGTACTCAGGTCCCATTGAAGCAGGCTCTGGAAAGGGATGAGAACTACATCAAGCAATGGGTCAGAGAGAGGTGGCCCAATATCCTCAAAGATGCTGAGAAGGGCAGATCTGAGCTCGTATTCCTCGACGAGAGCGGGCTTTCGAACGAGCCAAACGTTGCAATGACATGGGCTCCAAAAGGATCAAGACCGAAGCTGAATCATTGCGTTAAGAGGAGGAGGCTCTCGATCATATTCGCCATAACGATTGATGCTGAGCTATACTTCAGCGTCTACCCATACGACATAACTGGAGCGGAGGTCATCCTCTTCCTGGACAATCTAACCAAGAGAATTCCGAGGATGATGCT
>CAZWAU010000090.1:0-3900 GCA_964631995.1 uncultured Nitrososphaerota archaeon | reverse complement strand
CAGGTCCACTGTTTGCATCGATGGCCGCGTACCGCCTGGCAAACTTGGCTGGAGTCGACAACAAGAATGTATTCAAGTTGATACTCATAACTACGATTTTAGCCCCGATGTCTTCACTCCTGGGTTTCATCGTAATCATGTACACTTTTGGGCAAAGCAGGTTGCAGGCTCCAAACGTGATCCAAGACACGATCAACAACTACTCGTGGCGCGCTCTCTCGCCTAGCTACCCAACCTCACCACCTCACATTCCCTACATCCTTGCTGGGATGGCCATCGTCGGCTTTCTAACAATTATGCACGCCAGGTATGTTTGGTTCCCATTCGAGCCGATAGGCTTTCTTACGGCCACCACGGCCCACACGCTTCTGGAAGGAGCTTGGACTATGTTCACCGTCGCCTGGGTATTAAAGGAGTTGACGCTCAGGATAGGGGGGACTAAAGCATATGAGAATTATGGCTCCCCCGCTGCATCTGGATTCTTCCTTGGCTACGTGCTCGCGCTACTGTTAATGGGCATAGTATCCCTGATTCGGTTCTTCTTCCCTTTCTGAGCATCCTCCCAGCTCATGAACGGGCAGATTGATTTCTCCCGATCATCCCTCTGGAAAAATCATGTTCTACGCTCGTGCTTGCAGTTTGAAACCCTCTTGAACGCCAATTCTAATCACAGTCTCGAACATGACCAAATAAGTGTCCACGATCTCAGCATGCGTATAGCGGTTATTCTCTTGGGCTCCGTGCGCCCCTTCGAAAAGAAGAGGCAGAGCATGACAAACGTGGAAGTAAGCTTCGTTTAAAGTCAGCGCCTGCTCACCCCCTTCCACGGTCCAAGGTTTTGGACGAAGATTTCGCTGCGCCAGAGCTAAACGGAACGCGCCATCGACATAATATTGGCGACGCACATAATTTTCAGGTATGAATTTTCCTCCAACGATGAAGAAAGGGCCCGAGCCACATGAGTGGAGATCGAGGACACAGTCCGGTGCCTCCTCAACAGCTAGCTCAAGCAGCGCGTAGGTCTCTGGAGCCAAATCACCGCCTAGGAAAACTCCATGCATGGGATTCACGCCCCTTTCGTTGAAGTAGCCTCCTAGGAACGAGACTTTTTCCTTTGGCATCGGGTGCCATGCCTTGCATGCTGGCCATGTTATCTCGCTCCCGTCCTTCCAAAGTCCATGCCTGTATCTCTCCTGCTCATCCAGGCTCCATCGCATAGGATCGTCCGATGGTATGCGTGATCGGCCGTCCGGATTCGCAACAGGAACGATGACGATGCGCAAGCGCTTTGCCATCTCATCAATAACATTCCAGCGCGTACCCTTCAGGTCGCAGCCCGTTTCGAGTACGCTTATCAGATTCATGACACCTGCTATGCTCTCCATCTCTGCCCCATGTACAGCTGATACAATCATGAGTACCTGCCTCTCTCGCTTGCGTTCGCCGAAAAATGCCTCGGGCTTTCCTGAAGCGAGAGCGGATGAAATATTTGATGTACGCTCTATAGGCTCCTTTGCGCCGTAAAAGACGGCCTTCAATTCCTTTCCACTGGCGGAATGTCCGAAATTGTGGACCTCACCCAAACGGACACCTTTCAAGCGCCGCTCAACGGCTTCAAGGCTTGTCTCGTAGAAAGATGGCGTGCTCATCATGCCACTCCTAATGCAAAACTTTACGTTATTAGAATATCCCAGACCACTTGCAATTCAAGGCAACCCTTCGACGATATCATCTCATATAAATTATGACCGATACTACATCTTTTGCAAGCAACAAAGGTCCACCGATTGTAATTTGGGGGCGATTTGGGAAATAACATATAAGCCTGAGTGCATCCATTAATGACGGGTGGCAAGGTAAAGGACATATGGTCATCGAGTTCATAGCCAAATGTCCTGAATTTTTTTCCTCCTCTCCCCCCTACTTGCCACCTAACCAATGCATAACAACTATCAGGTCCTGCTCGATTCGAGGGGAGACCGCAATTCATCACTTCTTCCTTGGTACGTATACCTCCTCATTCGGTCTTGGAAGTCTCGCCTCGACCGGTGGTAGCGGCGGCCCTCCCCTCTTTGGCTCTGAAAGGTAGAAGTAAGCCGTACTCGCGTAATCGTTGCTGAGCTTATTCGCATGCCCGTGCTCTATCGTCACTTTGATGCTCTTGTGGAATCGCAGCGGGTCCTCGATGTGATAACGGTAGACCGTCTGCTTGCCCCTCCACGGCCACTCGGGAGTTCCACTGTGGAGGATGACACCATGGTACAGGGCGTTGTATTCCTGCGTAGGACTATAGGCGCAGTGGAACCAGTCCTCGGTACCGGTCCCGTGAAGAGAAGGAGGCCATTTCTCGCCATCGATGAAGGTCATGTCGTCTCCTTCGCCATACCAATCGTTCGGATTTCTTTGGAAGCAATCTATGTCCAAGTGAGCGCCGCAGTAGATGCCGTTCCCATCTATCTCCAGGATGACGTAATTGTCCTTTCCATCTGTGTTACGAATGCGCGGGTCCTTCCAGATCGATTCAAGATCTAGCCTTTCCCTGTATGCCCAGCCATTCGTATCAGGCTCGCGCCTCCACTGCACGTGAAAGTAAGCCAGATCCTTGACCGCCTCTAGGGATTCATATTTCTCATAATCGATGTAGAAGTAGTGCCAGTAGGGTTCTTCCCCTTGGTTCTCAACCTCTATGATGGCCTTCCTCTTGAAGGGCATCGGCCACCAGGAATTGAAGCCCTTCCCATCCTGAGGGCTCATCTGAAGGGGCAGGGTGACGAAATTCTTTCGAATTCCATGGCCCATGCCGAAGAAGTCGCCGATCGGGCATTCCACGCTTGGTTCAGGGCAGTTGTCCCAGAAAGCGCGCAGGACGATGCGGCGCAAATAGTCCTCCTTCGGAATGCCGAGAGTCATCCACACATGCTTTATGCAGGCAGGGCCATCGATTTCAGCGAGCACCTTCCGCTCGCCACCCTTGATCTGCCAGGCATCCTCATTTCCACCAGTTACGTCGTAGCTTGATATTCTGTGGCTAGAATATTCCCTTAGACGCGGGAGAGAAGCTAGGCTTGTATTTCCTATCAACTGTCTTTCCCCATCACACGAAAATAAGCCCTCGATTTAAGCGTTGTCGATTATTCGTTGACATTAATTAAAAAAACAAGGTACGAACTCTCTAGCCCTGAATTCAACTCCAATCCTCTTAGCAATCTCTCTGACCTTGGGGATATCGACCTCAGGAATGGCAACCGCTGTTATATTGACAGAAAAGTATTTTTTAGTTTTATCAACAAATTCAAGAACTTTCTCAAAGGCGTTATCGAATCTCGGTCTGCAAACTCGGTTGTAGGTCTCTCTGTCGTGCGCATTAAGGCTTACACTTATCCTGTCTATTTTCACTTCCCTTAACTCCTTGACTATGTCCCGGCCTTCATTGAGCAAGTATCCTTGGCCATTAGTATCGATTCTGACCTTCAAGTTTTTCCCATGATACTTCCTTATCCACCGCGTAACCTCTAGAAGGCAGTCAAGTCTTTCAAATGGTTCTCCAAACCCGCAGAATACGATCTCGTTCCAGCTCCTCCTGTTTATGGCATCTTGAAGCTCCGATATCACCTCGGAAACATGTGGTTCACTTCTCAGTTTAAGATTGAACTTTCCAACACCATTCCGAAAGTTTCTTATGCAGAAATAGCAGTTGTTAGAGCATCTGTTCGTTATGTTTAGATACAGGTTGTTGTTCAACCAGTAGACTAAGCATGGATCCTTTCTAAGTTCCAAATCCTAGCGAGTTGAAATCTGGATACTCTACTTAAAAACATGATGAAGAATCTTGACGGGGGAAATTAAGCGGAAACAGGACATGGAAGGATAACCTAAAATAGAGATATCAAGGCATATCGG
>CAZWAU010000089.1:0-3164 GCA_964631995.1 uncultured Nitrososphaerota archaeon | reverse complement strand
ATCGTATACCCGTCTGGTCCTTTGAAAGGAGTTAGGCTCAAGCTGACTTTTGGTGAGCCAGATTCAGACGTTATGGCAAATTGCGCTGATGCATACTCGTTCCTTACGGCTTCAATTAACAGAGACTCCTTTAAGCCTGATTTTGGCTTGCTGTCTTTGAAAATTTTTTCATAAGGATCGGATCCCCACAAAACAAACCTTTCTTCCTTCATCATTCCCTCCCGCCAAATAAAGAGGTATGCGATTAAAACTATTACCAAAGATAATGAAAGCAGAAGGTGAAAAGTTGTTCTCTTAAACTTCATGCCCCATTTTGCGCCTCTTTGACCATTTCCAAAAATCTAAAGGCATGGAAGCTTGGGTTTGTATGTGGAACCAATTTTAACACAAATCTAGATGTTATGGATTTCCTATTCCTCGGTAGTGGAAACCCGTCTTGAGGCAGGCACTTTTTTGGAAAACGTTTCGGCCATCTACTATTATGGGAGTTCTCATGCATTTCTTAATCTTCCTAAGATCGATCTTTTTATAAGCGTCATGGTCTGTCACGGTAACGAGGCAGTCTGCCCCTCTCAGGACCTCCATAATATCCTTCGATATTTTCATTTTGTCAAACTGGTTGACATAGGGGTCATGGACCCTTATCTCGGCACCCAACGATTCAAGTTTTTTGATAACTGGAGCGGCTGGCGTATTTCTAGTGTCATCGGAATTTTTCACGTATGCCAATCCCAGTATGGCGATCCTCGAACCCTTCACCTGGATGCCCAAATCTGAAAGTGCAGCCTCAACCAGATGCGCCAAGTGCAAAGGCATAAAATCGTTGACTTTCCTAGCAATTTTTATAAGCTTGGGTTCAAATTTACCTTTCACGCTGTATGACAATAAGAGGGAGTCTTTTGGAAGGCAATGCCCCCCGACTCCAGCCCCAGGCATGTGCATGTCCCTGTATGGTGCCTTGTTTACTAGCTCTCTGACCTCATAAACATCGGCCCCAAGTCTCTCGCATATGAGTGCGACCTCGTTGGCAAAAGCTATCTGAACGTCTCGGTACGCATTCTCGACCGTCTTTACTATCTCAGCCGTAAGGCAATCGGTTCCATAAAGGTTACCCTTCACCACATTTCTGTAAAGGTTGATAATTCTCTTCTTTGACACTTCGCCATATCCCCCGACTACTCGGTCCAATTCGATCAAGTTTTTGAGGAGCCTTCCAGGCCTCACCCTCTCAGGGCAAGTTCCAAGGTAGAAGTCCTTACCCGCCCGGAGCCCAGACCTTGACTCAAGTATTGGCTTGACGATTTTCTCGACCGTCCCAGGCGCCACCGTAGACTCCACGACAATGGTTGTGCCCTTGGAAAGGTTCGAACCGATTTTATGCATTGCAGATTCCAATGACGAATAATCTGGTTTTTCCTTCAATTTGTCGAAGGGTGTCTGAACTGCAACGATAATGGCATATGCATCTCTGCACTCTGTGAAGCTTTGTGTTGCTCTCAGCCTTCCTGCGTTCACCATCTTCCTAAGCAGCGATGAAAGGCCTGGCTCAAGCCCACCTATTGGCGAAATGCCTCTGTTTATCTGGTCGACTTTTGGTTTCGACCTGTTGATCCCAACAACTTCAAAACCAGCTTTGGCGAAGGCTGCAGCTACTGGAACCCCGACATAACCCATTCCAACTACGACGATCTTCTTCGCCATGTCTGGCTAATGGATTCGAGTTACACATTTAAGCGCTTCGAAAATACCTTACTCTTTTGACACTAGAAACTAAAAATAGAAACGAGGGCAGGCTATTTCAAGACATAACAGTCGTTAGTTTGATCTGCTTAACGCCCCTCCTTCCCATCAACTCCTCTGCAACTTTCCTGATCAACCTTATTTTGCCCTTCACAACTATGACCAATAGACAGTTACGCTCATCAAGATGGACGTGCATGGCTGAGTTGACGATGCTCCTATAAGTATGCTGGACTTCCGTCAACTCTTCCTCGAGCCCTTTGGTTTTGTGATCATAGAGTAATGTCATCGTTCCGATTGCCAAGCCCATTTCATTCATTTTCCAAGAGTACTCGGTCAGGAAATCGCGCATGGCAATTTGAATGGCCTTCGATCTGTCGTAGCCCATGCGCTTAATCTTCCTATCGAACTCAAGGAGTAGCCTAAAGGGTACTGAAACACCAAACCTTGAAACACCTTTTCGGACCATGGGGTTCCTCCCATTGAAACTTTTCTTGAGGTATATCAACCTACTTTCGTTTTCCAATGATCATTCTCCTTTAATTATGATAAAAGCATAAATACTTATTTTTAGTAACACTAATTCGTAAAAAAGTGTTACTGAGGTTTCATTTGGATGCACATACCTGATGGGTTCCTGTCACTTCAAGTCTGCGCCGCGACCTACGCTTTAACGGCGATATTTTGGTTATTCGGTTTCAGGGGGGTGAGAAGAGTTTTTGATGAGAGACACGTGCCATTAATGGCGCTCTTCACGGCCATGTTCTTCGCAGCCCAGATGATGAACTACCCAATCATTGGCGGAACTACGGCACATCTGCTTGGAGGGCCTGTTTTGGGCTTCATGCTCGGCCCCTATGCTGGACTTTTATCTATGACCATAATCCTTCTGCTCCAGGCATTTATATTTGGAGACGGGGGATTGAGCACTCTGGGTGCTAATGTTCTGAATATGGGCATCATTGGAGTTTTCATTCCCTACCTTGTTTTGGTGGTATTTTTAAAAATCGCAAGAAACAAGAGAGGTTTGTATTCCGGCATTTTTCTTGGTTCCTTCTTTGGTGACTTGCTTGCAGCTTCTTCCGCTGGTTTTGAACTTGGCCTCTCGGTTCCTGTCTTTCAGTATGGAATCCAGGTGGCTGTGACCACTATGGCAATTCACCACTCCATCATTGGGATCGTAGAGGGTATTGCTACATCGATAATTATAGCGGCTATATCCAAATCCCGTCCGGACTTATTGGACATTCCAAAAGCGGCTCCTTCCATCTTTGGAGACTGGAGCTACTCTTCTTTGGTGAAGGAGAGATGAGAAAGGAAATTTTCGCCGGATTGATCATTGCAGTCCTCTTTGCAACTGTTGGGGTTCTGTGGCTTTCTACATCTATGGAAACTCTGGACGAAATCGCTGAGCGGTTTGGAGT
>CAZWAU010000088.1:0-13043 GCA_964631995.1 uncultured Nitrososphaerota archaeon | reverse complement strand
CCTTTTACATATATCTGCGTTACGTATTACGAGGTATTTAGCCGTGACGCGAAAGCTGTATATACTTCGCTTTTTGGCATCGATGCGAAGAAATTGTACAAGATGCAGTTCGGAGATTCCTTGTTTTTCATCGTATACCTGATAGCTGTCATCTTCAGCTTCGTGGGGGTGCTTATCATTTCAAAGTACAGACACATGAAGGAGGTCAAGCGTCTCAAGGAGAAGCTCGAGAAGGTAATGAAGGACGAATCTGCCGTCTGGGCGGAATAAGGAAAACCTCAGTGAACCTTGGGGGCTTTAATTTATAACCCAGCTGCAGTTATCTCTTGGGGTTGCTTGGGGCCTTGAAGGTCGCCTTGCTATCTAGAAACCCTCTGGGCTGGGGCACACGGTCCCTGGAAAAAGAGTTCACTAAACTTGGTCATTCAGCAAGCATAATCCCATCAAGGAGCTTGGCAACAAAAATTGGGCCAGTTCCTAAGATTTTTAGCGGTGGTTACGACCTGTCCAGAGATTTCAATGCAATTGTCCTAAGGATACTTGGTAGGGGTTCTCTTGAGGAGACTCTCCACATCATGGAGACCTGCCGTTCTCTCGAAAGGCTTGGCCAAGTACTCGTGAACTCTGAAAAAGCGACAAGCAGCTGTCTAAGCAAATTTGGCATGCTGAACGACCTTTCAGCATCTGGAATTTTGGTACCCCTTACATATGCAGTAAGGAATATCGAGGACGGAATTAAGGCATTTGAAGCGATGGGCGACGCCGTTTTAAAGCCGATATTCGGATCCAGAGGAATGGGCGTAGTGCGCGTTAAAGACACCGAGATGGCCAGGTTCGCGCTTGAGGAGATGTTATTTCAGGGCCATGTTCCTTTGATCCAGGAGTTCATAAGTCATGAAGGGTTCGACATCAGGGCTCTTGTCCTAGGTCACCATGTTGTGGCTGCAATGAAGAGGGAATCTAGAAATTTCAGGACGAACATAAGCCGCGGTGGTAAACCAACGCCAATTGAGATCGGAGGCGAAATCGAGGAGACCGCATTGAAAGCGTCCGCTGCCCTAGGTTGCGACTACTCAGGGGTCGACCTTTTGCCATCTAACAGAGGAATTTATGTCCTTGAGGTGAACAGCCAGCCAGATTACAGGGCTCTGCAATCTGTGACAGGCAGAAACATATCTTCTGAAATAACAAGTTTGGTAATTGAAAAAGCTAGGAGGTAGAGTAAATTGTACGAAGTCTCGGCTGCAATACTTGCGCCAAAAGACAAGTCATGCCTTTTCCAGGGCATTAAGTACCTGTCGCCTTTCCTTGGGAGACCCTTGATATCCAGGGTTGTCGATGTCGCCTTTTCAATTGCAGGGGAAACACACGTAATAGCATCATGCGATGAAGATGCAAGGCTTCTGAGAGATTCGATACCTACTTTACCTGGAGAGCCGTTAAGCGTAGTTGTGGATTCCTTAGGTGAAGGCTCGGAGCTGACGATGGCAGAGACAGCTTTCATGATGTCGAGCTACAAAAGGACGATTCTGCTTCCTGGCGATGCACCTTTTCTCAGTGTTGATCTCCTGAGTATGATGGTGGATCTGTGCAAGGGAAGGGATGCTGTAGTTCCTCGCACGCCAACGGGCGAGATGAAGCCCTTTCCAGCGGTCTATGCAACGGAGATAGCAGCAAAAGCCGCTAGAGCCTCCAGACTCGAAAAAGCATCTGAAATCAGCAAGATGATCGAAAAACTGGGCCACAAGATGTTTCTCTCCTCAAGCGTCCTTGCAGAGTTTGACAAGGACCTGCTCACATTCTTCACAGTCAATTCGCCTCTCGACATATTGAAGGCTGAGATGATAGTTTCTGGAAAAATCTCTGGAAAGACTGGGAAAAGGCACTCCAGATAGATGCCATTCGGTCAAACCGTTCTCCTTATCGAAAAGTCTTTGAACTCTCCTCTGTAATCTTCCCAAATAATTTCAACACTCTTCACTATTGCACCAGGTGGTCCCCGCCTGCAGTAGTTGATCATCTCGTCAACGTTTGTCTTCTCTCCCTCGAATAAAGCCTCGACCCTCCCATCTAAGAGGTTCCGCACCCATCCCTTTACATCCAATCTGTTTGCCATCGTTGCAGTAAAGGATCTGAAAAAGATACCCTGTACCATTCCGCTCACATAGACATGTGCCCTAACCTTCATGGCCATTCTCTCCCGAAGATCCTCGAAGTTACTGCAACAGTTCTGCTCAGTAAGGAGGCGGGACGGACCCAAAGAGGAGATGGGCTCCCGAAGGGTCTCGTGAGCCCAAGCAAAATCGCTTCCCTTGGTTCGCAGCTCCTATCGAGGACTGTGTAAGCTCTCCCAATCTCAGATGCCACATGAGCATCGCTCCCCGCAACCCTTGGCTTGTTAAGCCTACGTGCCAGCTCCTCTCCCTTTCTGTTCCTTACCAAAGAGAGCCTTGAATTGAAGACTTCTATCGCATCTACCTCAACCTTTTCAATTCCGATCGTTGGTGCGAACATCCTGTAGGGGTGGGCCAAAACAGTTATTCCACCTTTCTCTTTGGTCCTCTCATGCAACTCTGCTATATCTGAAGCTCTAGTTATCTCCTCCACAAACAAGCATATGATGTCCCTTTTTTGTATCCGCGTCTCGTATCCAACTATTATCGACAATCCCTTGGCAGCTAACCTCCTGGCCCTAAGGCCACCCTCAACGGTCTCGTGGTCGGTGACCGCAATCCCTTCAAGACCCCTTTTCATCGCAACCTTCACTATCGTTTCAGGTCGTAGGAGCGAATCTCCTGAGAACACCGAGTGGACATGAAGGTCGTATGTGCCCCCCTCCAAGGTCGCCTTTTGGGCAGGACACAAGTTACTGAACCGGCTCAGATGCTGGTGAAGGACATGACGGTATTGTGGTCCAATCTCCTAACAGCTTCTGTAACGAGCTTTATCGCATTCTCAAGGTCTTGGACACTGATCATGCCGACATGCGAGTGAATGTGCCTAGTTGGCACGCCAAGGACGATGCTAGGGCATCCAGCTCTATCGATATGTATCCTTCCAGCATCAGTACCCCCTCTGGCTATCTGCGAAAGCTGGTATGGTATCTTATTCTCCTCAGCTAAATTGATCATGAACTCCTTCAGCCTCTGGTTTGGGATCATAGATGCATCGAATGTCAGTATCGTAGGTCCAAGACCCATCTTTGCAGGTGCTTGGTAAGGTTTGATGCCTGGCACGTCCCCAGATATATCAACTTCAAGAACGAGCGCCACATCCGGAGCGACAATGTGGGCCACAGTTGTTGCACCTCTGAGCCCAACCTCTTCCATTACGGTTGCAGCTCCATAAAGCGTGTTAGGATGTTTGATCTTCTCTTCACTTAGCCTCCTGAAAACCTCAATCTCTATTAGGGCGCCAATCCTGTCATCGAACCCTTTTCCAATCGCAACCTTCCCATCACGTATCGTGGCGAATGGAGACCACGGCACGACGGGATCGCCGATCCTGACCCCCATATCAACTGCTTCTTGAAAAGATGTTGCTCCTATGTCTATGAACATGTTCTCTTTCTTCACAACTTGCTTTGCTTCTTCTTCTGGTAGCACGTGAGGAGGCTTTGCAGCAATGATGCCTTGCAAGTCTCCATTCCTTGTCCTTACCACAACCCTCTGTGAGAGCAAAACCTGGTCAAACCACCCTCCTATTGTGTTGAAATTCAGGAATCCGCTGTCCTTGTCTATGCCTGAGACCACGAAGCCAACCTCGTCTATGTGCCCTGCCAGCAAAACCTTGGGCCTTTCGCTTACCCCTGTTTTTTTGAAGATGACGGAACCGAGTTTATCCGTCATTATCTCGTCAGAATAATGTTTGACGTTTTCCTTAACGATCCTTGCAGTTTCAAGTTCAAACCCAGCAGGACCAAATGACTCGCTGAGTGCCTTCAAAGTTTGGAGCATCTTCTCAGATGCCATGAACACATCGTATCGACCCATCCTCTAACCAGCTATAACCTTTACTGGAAGACAGAACCGCTCCTTGCAAACTCATGCCTTAGTTGCGAGAGGAGCGCCCTCCTCCAAAGATTTTCAAAATTTGAAGTGAGACTTTTATATTTTGAATTTCTTGTTAGCCCATGCGCTACCGGGCCAGGATTGAAGTTTCGCTCAAGCCGGGTTATTCAGACCCGGAGGGAAATGCTACAAAGAAGTCGCTTGTGGAACTACAATACGATGTGGAGTCCGTCAAGGTTAGCAAGGTATACCGAATCGTTTTGAATTCGGATTCCTATGAGTCAGCAAGAAAAACTCTAGATGAAATGTGCAAAAGGCTTTTGGCCAACCCAACGAGGGACGAATACGACATTCAGATCGAGGGCAGCCTATGAGCTCCTTTTACGCTAGGGCGGATCTACCATTTTCTCTCTTCGAAATAGTACTGAAAAATCTCAAGGACATAGAGCTCATTCAGATTAGCAGAGATCTCGGGATAGGCTTAAGCCTAAATGAGATGAAAGCCTGCAGGGACTATTTTGCCAATAAAGGAAGAAATCCCACAGATGTGGAGCTTCAGGCCATTGGCCAAACATGGTCTGAGCATTGTTTTCACAAAACATTCAAGGGCAGAGTCATTACTAGAGATGGTACGATCGATGGCATATTCAATACTTTTATCGCTGCTGTCACGAGGGAACTAAAACCATCTTGGTGCCTTTCCGTTTTTGAAGATAATGCTGGAATAGTGAGATTCGATGAGAATGGAATCTATGCTATCGCTGTAAAAGTTGAAACCCATAACCACCCTTCGGCGATCGAGCCATTTGGCGGGGCTGCTACTGGCGTAGGGGGCGTGATAAGGGACATACTTGGAGTTTGGGCGAATCCGATAGCATGCACAGATGTCCTCTGCTTTGGCCCACTAGATTATGATTATGACAGGTTGCCACCTGGAACAAAGCATCCAAAATATTTGTTCTCAGGCATAGTTTCAGGTATTGGAGCATATGGCAACAACATGGGCATCCCGACCGTAAATGGTGGAATTTTCTTTGATGAAAGCTATGTGGGGAATGTTGCAGTTTACTGTGGTTGCGTTGGAATCCTGAGGTTTGATAAGTTCTCCCGTAACACCGCGCCAGGCGACATCGCCATCGTGGCAGGAGGTGAAACCGGAAGGGACGGGATACATGGTGTCACGTTCGCTTCAGCTGAACTGACGGAGGATTCTGAAGAGAGGTCGAGGCCAGCCGTCCAGATACCAAACCCAATCGAGGAGGAGAAGCTGAAGAGAGCTATCTTGGAAATAGGCGAAAGAGGGCTTGCATCATCAATCACCGATCTGGGAGGAGGCGGCCTGTCAAGCGCTGCAGGTGAAATGGCGCATAGGGCTGGGTGTGGCTTGACTATCGATCTCGAAAAGGTGCCCCTGAAGTACCCTGGCATGGCACCTTGGGAGATCTACGTGTCCGAATCTCAGGAGAGGATGCTTCTCTCGGTCCCTCAAAGGAACTTGGACGATGTCATGGGCATCTTCGAAGATGAAGAGGTCAGAGCATCAGCTATTGGAAAATTTGACAATACGGGGAAACTCAAAGTAAGGTACGAAGGCTACATCGTGGCAGATCTGGACATCGATTTCCTTTTCAGCCCGCCAAAAGCTTGCTGGTCGGCTGAATGGGTAGAGCCAAATCTCTCCGATCCTGATATAGGCGAACCGATTAGCATTGGTGAGTCGCTCCTTGACATTTTGTCCTCCCCAAACGTTTGCAGCAGGGAGGCGGTCATAAGGACTTATGACCACGAAGTTAAGGGTTTGACCGCCCTCAAACCACTTCAAGGTGATAAGAGCGGTCCCAATGATGCTGCGGTCCTAAAGCCCCTCCCAGACTCCATGAGAGGAATAGTGATCTCAAGTGGAATGAACCCAATGTATGGAAAGATAGATCCTTACTGGATGGCAGCTTCGGGAATAGACGAGGCCGTCAGAAACAACGTTGCCGTTGGTGGCAGGAGAATAGCTTTGCTAGACAACTTTGTTTGGGGAAGTCCTGAGAAACCTGACAGGTTGGGAGGCCTTGTCAGGGCAGCAAAAGGATGCTACGAAGTAGCAAAAGCTCTTGAAACACCATTCATATCGGGCAAGGACAGCCTTTACAACGAGGCTCCTTCGGGACCCGTAACACCAACCCTCCTCATCACCGGGATCGGGATAATTCCAGACATAAGAAAGGTCGTGTCGGTCGATCTCAAGCAACCTGGAGACCCGATCTATATTGCAGGTACCACAGCGGCGGAGCTAGGCGGTTCGGAGTATTTACGACTGAAGGGCTTTCTTGGAAAAAGCGTTCCGAAGTTACATGCTCCAACAGCTAGAATCTTGTACAATGCGGTTACGGCTGCCATAGACTCTGGTTGTGTTAAAGCTTGCCACGACATTTCACAGGGTGGATTGGGAGTTGCAGCAGCAGAGATGGCTTTTTCGAGCGAGTTCGGCCTTGAGATAGATCTGCGAAAGGTTCCTGTCTCAGATGCCATGAGGGATGACTATGTCCTTTTTTCAGAATCAAATAGCAGGCTACTTCTTGAGGTTTCGATAAAACGGATAGAGGACTTTCAGAAAATTATGAAAGGTGTGACATGCTCTAAGATAGGAATAGTCGTCAAAGAAAGGACATTTTTCGCAAAGGGCTTGAAAGGCCACACCTTGTTCGAAATCCCAACTGAAGATTTGGAGCGTGCCTGGAAGAGGGGAATGGGGTAAACAGAATGAAGAGGTCGGAGATTAAGGTTTGCATTCCTCGCGTTGGGGGAACGAATTGCGATACCGAAACACAACTTGCATTCAAAGAGCTTGGCGCCAAAGCCGATGTGGTGCATATGAACAAGATCATCAAAGGATCGATCTCCATTTCTTTTTACGATGCCCTCGTTTTCCCAGGAGGATTCGCGCATGGCGACTACATAAGGGCAGGCGCAATTTGGGCAAAGGAGATGGTGGCGCGAATCGGAGGGGAGCTGAAGAGGTTCGTCGATGAAGGCAAGCCGATCATTGGCATATGCAATGGCTTCCAGGTTCTAGTTGAGTCGGGCCTTCTTCCGGGCTTCAGTGGTTTCAGCCAGTCTGCCGAAGCATCTCTGGCAACAAACGACTCTGCAAGATTCGAGTGCAGGTGGGTTCACCTGAGGTATGAAAATAGAGGGGCGTGCCTTTTGACTAGATCTCTGAAAAAGGGAACAGTTCTCAGAATGCCCGTTGCCCATGGTGAAGGAAGGTTCACGTTCGATAAAGAGAGAGAGCAGGAGAAGTTAAGAAAGCTTTTGGATAATGATCAGCTAGTCTTTACTTATGCAATGCCGAATGGAAAAAGGGCGCTTGGCCAATACCCATACAATCCTAACGGATCCTTCGAGGACATCGCCGGCATATGCAATCCACAGGGGAACGTGTTGGGAGTGATGCCGCATCCAGAAAGATGTTTTTATGGATGGCAACTTCCCGACTGGCAGAGTAAGGGCTTGAAGCCATATGGTGACGGTAAGCTCTTATTTGAATCGGTTCTATCCTATATAGAGAAAAGATTCTGAGAGATGCCACCAATTCACAATGATGCCAACCTCGAATTTTTGGTGTCCTTCCTTCAACAACAGCTACGTCGATCTTGAATATTCTTTCAGATGTATAGTCAGTAGTAGCGATAGATTCATCTCATCATTATATTTATTACTTACTAAGTTCGTCGATGATCTCCTTATGCTGATATACCGGATTAAAAGACTTCAAGCCCTCAGACTTTGCTGCAGTGGCTAGAGATTCATCAGCTGTTATAATGACCTCGGATTCAGAGTACTTGCTTGTAATGATCTGAAGTGCATCCGCTTCGTAGATGTGGTATTTATGAATGAGGGGCCAGGACTCTACCACCATCTTTGATGCGATGGGCATGACTGTGAGAGAGGATAACCGCATTAGCTTTATGATCTCACTGGTAAAATTGGTCACAGCATGGTTATACTGCTCACTAGTAATTAAACCTCGCCTTCGATATTGGTCTAGCACACCAAGAACCTCGCCGATGTTCCAGATCGAGTGTATCAACATCAGACTTCCATTTTCTGCCATTGAGTAAATTTCTTGGGCTGTCTCAGTTCCTTCTTCCTTTATATACCTCTTCGTGATCGCGCTACTGTCCATATATACGCGACGCACGAGCATCCCTCATCTTCCTGATGATTTTTTCCGAGGACGTCTTGACCTTTGGTGAGATCGGCTTGATCTCGGCAGCTGAAAGGATTTTGGACGGTGATTTATCGATCATAATAAGCCCTCTGGCTACGACTTCCTGTGTTAACGCATCCTCGATGAGTTCAGCAACCTGATCGCTAAGCGCCCTAGAGGTGCCTCGCGTTCTAAGCACCACTTCACGGAAGCGTTTCCATAGCTCATCGTCTATGTAAAGGCTGACCTTCATGACGGTAAACTTCCTAAACTCTTTACCGTTAAAGCTTTATTTATGATTTGCTTTAAAAGTGACTCTATTTCATATCTATATCTGCCTATTTTTGCCTCCTTTTCATCGTGATAATGTTAAATGGAAGATGCCCCAGCTTAAGAGTTCCTGATTATGGCAGTCTACGTATAACACATCTTCCACAAGCCATCGAGGAAAAGCAAGCCGATCTGCTTCGAGCTTAAGGATCCTATTGTATAAGTGGTCATCATCGCTTCGCTTCATTAGATTAACAACCAAAATGTCTTACAATTAGGACCGTTCGTTTAATTGTCAGAGTACCAAGTAGCCCATCTGGCACAATTTATATTTGACTTACAAACAATATTTCCCAAGCGTTTTGTCTAGATGCTTCTATCTTGGCAGACCGAAGAAATTTTCGTAGCTAGGATCCACAAGAGTTTGGGTTAAAGGGCTCTAATAGATGTCTATTAGCCGTCTCAGATATCCTGACAGAACAGAGCCGTCTAGTGAGAAACATTTATAAGATTCTGAATTTTCAGAAATTTTTAAAAATAATGGTGACGAAAAATGGCAACGACCGAGTTCATTCACAGGCTTGGCAAGGCTACGAATAGATGGGGTTTGGGAGAGAGTGTCGGGCGCGTCTGGGGGGCTTTGCTACTTGCCGGCCACGCAATGACCCAGGAGCAACTTGCCGAATCATCGGGATATAGCATTGGGCTGGTTAGCTCAAGCCTCTCCCGTCTCGAGGAGATGGGATTTGTCACATCCATTGGAAGGCAAGGAAGGAAGAGACTCTATGTTGCAGTAATGTCATTCGTGGACGCGCTGGAGAGTTTCCTAAAAAGATTCGTCGAGGTCGAAGTAACTCCCGCCTTGGGTATACTTTCGGAGAAGATTCATGAGGTTAAAGATGAAGAGCAGAGATCAAATGCAGAGAGGATCCTTATTGAATATAGGAAGGCCAGGGTCTTCATCGATACTCTACTGACATTGATGAAGAAGCACAAGGACCTGTGCTTGGAGGAATTGGTGCAAGTTCTACCGCATTAATGGCGAAACCACATGTCTCCCAAGATAATACTTACAGCAGACCGAACACTGATGAGTGAGTACAGAAATGTGCCCTTGGCAGACTTCTTCGCCTGCACCCCTGTCGAGAAGGTCCCACAATGGATATTCGACTTCTTCGCTCCACAATTTCCGCACAACAATGGGGTCGCCATACGTGCACCCTATGGCCTAAGGAAGTTAGAGGCAGCACTGCTTCAGGAGTTTGAAAGAAAAGATGTTGTCGTAGTCCATCCTGACCATGTGGAAAACTTCCTAGGTCCAGAAACACGCATAGTGTGCGTGAGTACAATGGATCCATTCAGCCTAGGTCCTGTGAGTGCCATGTTTACAGGTGCTGGAAAGCTTGCATCATACTCCGAAAGTATGTTCATAGACCTTGTGAAGCGAATCGTTATTACAAGAAAGAATAGAGGTTTTGACTTCAAGTTGCTTGTAGGGGGCGCTGGAAGCTGGCAGTTCGCATATCGAAGGAGCAGGATAAGCGAACTTGGGATCGACCACGTGGTTATCGGTGAAACAGAGCATGTCGTACACGAGCTATTCAGAGAAATTCTTGAAGGAAATCCGCCAGATGTTATTGAGATCCGTTCATATCCAGAAGTGGACGAAATACCGCCTATCGTGGCACCAAGCATGCATGGCATGGTCGAGGTGACAAGAGGGTGCGGAAGGGGCTGCCGGTTCTGCGAGCCAAACCTGCGCTTTGCCAGACACATGCCGATCGACAGGATAATTGCCGAAACGATAGTAAATGCGGATGGAGGGGCAAGAAGCATATGGGTTCTGAGTGAAGATGTCTTCCTATACAAGCTTGAAGACCGAAAGAACTTTATTCCAAATAGAGAAGCTCTGAATGAACTATTTCAAAAAATTGCAAGCACAAGGGGTGTGTTACATACCTATCTGACACACGCAAGCATAGCTCCAGCGGTGGCAGATCCGGAAATGGTTGCAGAAATCTCAAAGATAATCAAGAGTGGCTCCAACAATCCCATCGGTATCCAGCCAGGCTTGGAAACGGGTTCAAAAGAGATAATCAGGAGATATATGCCCCTTAAAGCGAAGCCCTTCACACCGGATGAGTGGTTCGATGTCGTAATCGAGGGCACTAGAATATTCAATGAAAACTACTGGTTCCCAGCCTACACGCTAATCGTAGGGCTGCCTGATGAAACGATGGACGACGCATGGGAAACACTGAGGTTGATAGACGCTCTCGAAAGGAAACTCCCCGAAAAGGTCGGTGAAAGAGCTCACTTCGTCATCGCTCCTCTTGCCTTCGTTCCGGTTGGAGTGTTGAAGGGAAAGGAATTTTTCGATATCGATAAACAGATCAATGAAGCTTCATGGTGTGTCATTTATAGGGCATGGAAGCACACGCTACTCGAGCTTGAAAGGTTCCCCTGGTTTTCGAAATACAACCCAGGATTGTGTCTGATGTTGCGAGGTCTGGGCGGGCTAGGCCTCAGGGCTGCCCTTTGGAATATGAAACGATGGGGACGAAGGCTCGGATTCGATGTAGAGAAGGCAGATCAAATTCACGAAGCTGATTGAGCCTATGCAATGGTTATGGCTATCCGATTAAGTCGAGGCTTCTTCTATCTGGAATATATTTGGAATTAAACCAAATTGTAACAATCATTACGAAAAAAGGAAATCATGAAGCTATCAATCCTAAGATAATTATAGAATATCCAACTTGTTATCGCTGGTTTGGAAATTATAGAAAAAAGTTGCTTATCACAAACCTTGATGACTCATCAGACTTTTAGATCTATGCTGAACGAGCTAATCCCCAACTCATTCGGACTGATTTATGTTATCACACTGCAATTCCTCCATTATTTGTTCTTTGGAATGACATGGCAATGGCATTCAGAAAGCCAATGGTAGCTTCGAATGTCGATAGAATTACCAAGGTTATCGAGGATGAACTGCGATGCATGGTCTTGCTTGGTTCGAAAGCTTGAGTTAAGGGCAGGCTTTATTTTTGTTGCTCCCTCATCTTTCTCCTATACCCTTCTAACAGTTTTTTGAGACTCTCTTCCCTCACCGCAAGAATCTCAACCGCTAAAAGTGCTGCATTCTTGGCATTATCGATACCAACACACGCAACAGGTACTCCAGGGGGCATTTGTACTATCGAGAGTAGGGAGTCTAAGCCCTGAAGCTTTACTTCTCTGGGGACGCCTATCACGGGCTTCGTCGTTCTTGAAGCGACATAACCTGGAAGCGCTGCAGATAAGCCAGCTATGGTTATGAAAACATCGGCTTCTTGGCCTTTCACGTATTCGTCTAAAGCTTCGGGATTTCTATGGGCGGAGAGAACTTTGACCTCATACTCGATTCCAAAATCTTTCAATACCTCTACCACATCATCCGCTGCAGGCATGTCAGACCTGCTTCCAATAATCACAGAAACCTTCATCGCAACCGCCTCAATGGATCATGTCTTAGCCATTTTAACTTCTTGCCTTCCTTTTCTAATACTCCTTGGTGGTATGGGATGGAAAAAAAGCTAGAAATAGCAGATATTGGTCTCGTCTAGACTAAAATAAAGCCTCTTTTAATGTATGGGTGCTTAAATTCCGTTCTGAATAGACCCACTTGCAATGGAGTTTTGTTTCTGCAACGTTGGGCCCTCCAGAAAGACCGGAATAAGGTATCCAATACTGCAGTAGCCTTTCTCGCCCAGATCATAATGCTCCTGTTCCACAAAACGGTCCTGAATATGCCCAATTCCTCTGGGGGAAAGCTAGTACATATTTGTAGCTACATCTCCCTAAATGAACGTCCGATAGAAGCGGAGGCAGAGAAGGACCGCAGAGCGTTCTTTGAAGTTGCTTGAGAAGAAAATATTGCAGAATGATGATTCGGATACCTTTCCGACGGGATCTATCAGCTTCAATTTTATAGAAGATTATGAAGAAAGAAAGCTCTAGTGCTAACATCATTCCAAATGGAGCCGTAGCTATTAAAGAGCTTTAACTCTTAGGTGAATCCTTAGAGGCGTTAACTTCCAGCTCATGGCTCGTACTCTATCAGCATCTGTTAAATTTCGGGACATAACTCACATTCTGGGTTGACATTTTCAATCTTTGCATTCTCTTTTCTCTTGATATTTGATGCCAACTCTAACAAATAACCCAATATACAACGTGAAGATGCCTGAGTCAAAGTCTATAAGGCCCCCTCTCTTATAGGGGATGTGGTATCCGTTGGAGAAAATCGGTGTACTGGTAGTGTGCTACGGATCAAGGGGCGTGGCAATGGTCGATGCTTTCTCTCGTAGTGAGAAATATGCTGTTGACTTATACATTGCTGACAAGCAGAGAAATCCCTTCAACGCTAGACATGCAAAGCAACATGCTGTCATTCCAGACCTGAACGTGCAGGCGATTTGCAAATTCGCAACCAACTTTAAGGACGAGATCGACTTTGGAATAGTAGGGCCTGAGAAGCCCATAATTGACGGCGTGAGGGATTTAATTGAGGAAGAAAC
>CAZWAU010000087.1:0-8964 GCA_964631995.1 uncultured Nitrososphaerota archaeon | reverse complement strand
GTTACACCCTAGTCATGTTCTCGGAAACGATAATGTTCCCCTTTGCTTTGGCGTGGCATTGGCAACCAAACTCTTGATATAAAACAAAATCAATTTATCTGTTTCCAACTCGCCATCATCCATGAATTCTTGGGAAAGAGTGGTATGTACCATGCAGCTCTCGATCCCGGACAGGATCCCGCTCTACGAGATGGCAACTTCGCCAACTATCACTTCACAAGTATTGGGGAAGAAGGAGAGTGAAGTACTCATTTACAACGGTAGAGCATTTTACGATTTGGTGGCATCTGGGCGAAATATCGATGTTGATAAGTTGAACGAGCATGTTGCCCAAGAGATGCTAACGCTGTACAGGAAGCTGGGATTGGATTGGATACGTGCAGTAGGCGCTTATGTCGGAATTCCAAAGGAGGTTAGGAAAATTGATGAGAGCACATGGCTCGTAGATGGTAGGAAGCAAAGGTGGTCTGGAGAAAGCATGTGGGATTTGGATGAACCAAAAACATACGATCCAAACGAGATGGTTAGGGCATATAGGAGCTGTAAGTTTACTATAAATCCTAAGACGTTTGATGTCCTGAGAAGGATAATCAAAGAAGTAAAGGGAAAGATGTTCGTATCTTTCGATGCGGATGGTACTTGGGGACCAATAGTTTCCAATCCAAACTTGCTGATGCATGTTCTGGTCTGGGTTTACAGAAGACCTGATGTAGTTGAGGCTATAATAGAGCAAAACACGGAGGTGGCGATCGAGTATGGAAAAGCGGCGATAGACGAGGGTGCAGATGCTATCCAGCTCTGCGTTGATTACGGTAACAGGAATGGTCCTTGGTTGCATCCTGAAATGTTCAGGCGATTAGTAAAGCCAGCATTGAAGAGGCACACCGATGCCTTCAAGAAGAAGGGCGCATTTTCAGTCCTACACTCCGATGGGTACATAATGCCAATTTTAGCCGACGCTGTTGATGCTGGAATCAGCTCCTACCAAGGAATCGATTCGATAGCGGGCATGGATCTGAAGAAAGTGAAGGAAGAATTTGGGGACAGAATCTGTTTGGCTGGCAATGTGGATCTAAGGGTTTTGGAGTACGGCACAAAAGAAGATGTTGCAAATGAGGTCGACAGGTGTATAAGAGAAGGTGCGAATGGTGGAGGCTACGTGCTGTGTGCATCAGCAAATGTGTCTGCCAGTAGAAATGCGGAAAACTTTGTCTACATGCTGAACTATGCGAGGGAAAAAGGAGTATATGGGTAAGTTTCGCGAACGTAGCATTAAACTGCACTTAGAAGGTCAAGATGATGGCTCTGGCCTTTTCTGATTGGGAGTATGAAATCAACTTTCGAAGGGTTTCATAATTTGCAGGCCAATCTCCAACATTGGAGTCTAAGAATCTCCTGAATAATCATGCCATCCCTAATATTTGTTTCATGCATGCTATGTCCTCCTCCGCCTCCTCCTCGCTCATGAAGCCCAAACAAAGAGCTGAGACACCCTTGCGGGTCAAAGACCATTCGAGCCATTCTCGCAACCTACCTTCATCGAATCTGCCGCTAGCTAGAGGTTTAATGGCTATCACAGGCTTCTTGGTCCTGCCTATCGCATTGAGGATCGACCTCTGGGTTGGATTCATGTAAAACCCGGACTTGTTGACCGGCGTCACGAAGACTGAGACATCATAACCTCCACGATCCACCATTCTGAGCCTTTCGCCATTGTGGCAAGCCAAACCCGGGACCAAACCAGCTTCCCTGATCATTTTCAGGTAAGATTCAAGCCCCTCAAGCCTCCCCTTGCGCACAGGCCAGGAATCGGACCAAGCCCCGTGAATGCAACAGATGGGCGAGTATACGCCTTCCAGCATCCTCAATTGCTTCTGGGTGTCCTTGGTCTCGCCAATGGTTGTGCTTACAAAAGTCATCCTTTCTCCAGTCTCCTTCTCGGCCATCTTTATTGCCTGCAAAAGCCTCGGCCAGACCGGGCCCAGGACGCCTACGACCCCGAGTTCTATGCACCTCTCGAAGACCTTTGCTATCCTGCGGGCTGTGTAGAATCTGATTATCCACCTGTCCCTTCCACTGCTCGTATGAGACCACCCGAGTAGGCTGTTTATACCTATCAGGAGCTTTGGTACCTTGACTCCCTCAATTTCGATTGTGGGGAATCCGCCCATCATCAAACCCGAAGGCTTGGTCGCGCTTGCCAGACTTAAAACTAACCGTTCTCGCGTCACAATGGCAAATGCGATCTGGTGGAAAAAGGATAGCCAATTCAAAGGGGTTTTCTCAACATAGTCTTCGTACCATTCTAAACTTGCGCCATTCAGGAAGGGCAGACTCGTTCGCGTATTGAATCAGCATTCCTTATTTGGAAACCGAATGTTTGCTTCGATTACCCTGCCCAAGAGGAACAGCGACTTCATTTTCACCGGGCGGTATCGGCAGGAGCAACCACCTGTTGCCGAATTTTTCCACGACCTTGCTCCGAGTTCCTAGCATGCGGGGCTCACAGTCTCCGATCGAGATCTTGGCGATGAAGCCATCTCTGTATGAACAGCTACTCCTGAATCTCAATACCCCGCCCTCGAAACGGACGTCTTCGATACTCGCCCTGCTCCTTGATTTCCACCAATCGACAACATCATCCGCTCCCAGATGGAGTACCTCGAGTCCCTCCGTGCGTATGATGGAGAGCAGCTCGTCAACGCACCTCTGGCAGGATGGAACCCGAGCTATGTATACCGGATGGTAAAACATGCACATGGTCATGCCGTAATGTTTGGCTAGTAGAAGCGCCTTCTTCAGCTGGGGTACATCTACGGTACCCTTATCAAGCTCTTCCCAAGAGAAAGAGTATCCGATCTCGTAAGACACGACTGGTAGTTCCAAGAAATCGATCCTTTCATTACCTCGCCTAAAATCGCTCCAGAAGAAGTGCGGGAAGGAAGTGCCGAACAACATCCCGATCATGTTCCTCGGGTCGAGGGGCGGCGACCTTCTGTGCGCAAAGGAATTGTCCGCCCTGATTCCCGCCTTCACCATCCAGATCGCTGGCTCTGACCATCCGCACCAGCGCCACCAATGGGTGTTGGCACAGATGGGCGCATTGCCGAATCTCTGCACATAGAGGTCAGCCTGCCGCTTGACATCTTCCTCATTAAAACCTCCGGGATGGGTAAACCCGTCCATGAAGTTATAATGAAGTGAGAGTTCTATACCTTGCTTCTTCAGCCAAGCCTCCTCCTCTGGGGTGATTGCGAACCGCCCGTCCTTCGGCATTGTGTTAATGTGATATGGCAGCCCCCTGCTCGCCATGAAGGCCGAGGCGGGAACTTGAATTCCACCATCTCCCTCGTCGTCGCCTGTATAATAAAGGACGAAATCTGGTATGCATTCCCCCTTTGGCGGTAACTGGTGGATCATGGGCAACGGTTGAACGCCAATGAAGTTCTGGAGCAGGAAAAGGAGCTCATCACTATACGCGACCTCGGGTTCGTTGTTCCCTATGACCGCTGCATCGCTTGTCCGCCAGTACCCATCCCCATCGTAGTCCCTGTCGATTGGCCTTCCCTGCTGTATGGCCCAGAACGTTTGGGCAATGTTGAATCCAAAGTAAAAAGCCCAGCCGCCTCCGTATGGTCTGGCAGTAATGTACGAGTCCTCACCGTCCGTGCCGATCTCCTCCGATGAGTCAGTTTTAACCAGCCTCAAACGCGACACCGCTATGAGTGGCGCCTCCGGATGGAGGGGAGAATGGATGTCAGCCGTGAATCTGCTCTCCTTGAGTTGGAAATATCCAGAGATGCTGAACTCATCTCCAGGCTGCTCCCTTACGGTTGCAAAAACATTCCCAAAGATCCGATCCAGGCCTTCTGTGTTGCAGCCTACCAGCGTCCCTCCATTTTCAACCCACGCTTCGAGTTCTAAAAGCAAATGGGACGCATCTTTTTCGTCCAGGAACAATACGGAGATTCTGTCGAGCCATCCAGCAAGATCATCGGGTGGAATGGGCATAGCAGTGAGTCCCAAGCAGCTAAGGACTTCGGCCATATACGCCCACCAGTAGTTGCGTCCTCCGCGACTCGCCCTTTCCCTCGCATCTTTGTCGAAGACATAACCTGTACCAAGGATCATCAAGCTATTACCTCTCCCTCATCCTCCTTGATGTTTTTCATGGTGCATAAAGGTTGAATGCACACAAGCCTTTCGACCTGTCCTAGGCTGACTATTTAGAGCTAGGATGTCTTGAAAATTCCCTCATCAGCATCTCCCTGCCCTTTTCGTAGCTTTCGTTGTTCGTTGTCCTCGCGCCGCAGTCATCCCACCAGACTGAAGGGCTGGGGCTTTCGAACCTGCAGATGTCGAGCGTGCTGGGAATCCTCTCGAAGATCAGCTTGTAAAGCTCTCCCGCCTTCATCGTGGCCCCATAGGTCAAGCCCAGCTTCTGGAGCGTGCGCAAGTCTCTAAGTTGGTTTGTCAAACCTCCTGAACCCTTAATGTTCACGCATGCATTCAGCTCCGGGGCCCGGTTCGGGCATGGGGCACACATCATCCAATCCGCCCCCTCGGCCATCGTGATGAGCGTGTCCGGCTCCTTGAGAACGAGTTGCAAGAGCTCTGGAAGATTGTCCTCTTTGTACGGCGGTCTTACGCCCGCGCCATACTGGCATACGGCGCATACTAAGATATGGGGGCGGACCCTTATTCCAATCTTCCGCGCCCCATACATGGCCTCCAATGATTCCTTCTTCTCCCTTTCCAACTCCTCCATGCTCCTGGGGGCGATGATAGAGGTTATGCCCATCTTCCTTCCTCTCTCGTAGTTACCGCTTTTAGCCATCGGGCAGCCCTTCCACACATCGGAGGTAGTGGCATCATAGCCACATATCCCGGACACAGTTTCAATCCTGTCAAGCAGCCTGTTGAAAAGTATCCTTGCCGTTACCGTCACGCCTGGAATAAAATTGAGCCTCTGGAGTATCTCCAAGTCCCTCCTCCGGTTAAATTCAGCGCCCTCTGGTGTGTCATCTTCAGTCCCCGGGTCTTGGAAAGTGAACACATCGCCAACGTTGCACCTGAGGGTGACAGGTGCATCTGGGTTCTTCCTTACCGCATCAAGCAACCTCTTCATCTTTTCATCCTTGGGCTCAGAACTGCCTTTTCCGATGGAGCAGACTGCGCACAAAGCTTGATAGGGCCTGATTGTGATTGACGGACAGCCTCTTACTTCTTCCACTTGTCCTAACCTCTAAAGCTGGAAATCGGTGCACTTAATTATATTTTGCTTCCCCGTCAGCCTATTGGAAATGCCCTCTCTTCGTCAGCACTGAATGGAAATCGAAAAAGTCTGCTGCGATTATGTAGTAATTGAGTAGGTCGCAATCCATTTATGGATGCTGCAACCTTGCGGCCTTCGACAAACCATGAAGGTATTCGTGTGCACAGATATGGAAGGAGTGAGTGGGGTTCACTCGAGGCTTGTTTGGGATGTTAAGAGTGAAATGTACCGCGTTGGGAGAAAGATGTTGACAAGCGACGTAAATGCTGCTGTTGAGGGAGCTTTGGAGGCTGGAGCAACTCGAATAGTCGTGAATGACGGGCACGGGGAGCCCAACAATATACTGCTGGAGGAACTGAATCCAAACGCCGAATATGAGTGTGGCGTGAGCGCGGAGAAGTGGCTTCCAGGGCTGGACGAAAGCTTTGATGCTGTATTTGCAATTGGGTTTCATGCCATGGCGGGCACAGAAAAGGCATTCTTGGATCACACCCAATCAGGAAACTGGGTAAATTATTATGTCAATGGTGTGAAGATGGGGGAGATAGGACAAACCGCTGTCATAGCTGGTCATTATGGTGTCCCTGTTGTTCTCGTGACAGGAGACCTGGCAGCAACCCTAGAGGCGAGGGCTCTGCTCGGAAACATAGAGACCGTCGCAGTGAAGACAGCTTATGATAGGAATTATGCGCGTTGCATCCATCCGGTAAAGACAAGGGCGCTAATCAAGGAAGCTGCTAGGAGGGCCTTGTCGAGGGTGAAGGAGATACCCCCATACATGGTGAAGAAGCCAATAACGGTTAAATTGGAGTATATCTCCGTTGACAAGTTCTCCGAATCCATCCCCTATGGAAGGGGATACGAGAGACTCGAACTTAAGGTAGTCACTAAAACTGTGGAAAGTGCCCTAGATATACTATTGGTTTAGCAAATTGATTGGGCCAGCTCTTGCTCACTCCAGCTCTGATACAATATCGAAATATTTTGCCATGAAGTGGTCAGAAAATCTATCTTGCAAAAAGTTAAATAAGCACAGCAGCCAAAACAAGCCCTAACTTTAACGGATCCGATAGGCTCCATTTCCAAGAAACTCTATTATGTTATTGTCTCGCAAGACTTGCAGTTGCTGTCTTATCTTAGGGCGAATGTGCTTGTTTTCTGGATGAAGCCTTGCCAATTCCTCTTCGAATGCGTAGACATCCTTGAGAAGGAATAGCTTTTGGTCAAGTTGTCTTATGCACGCCAGCACATCTGAAGTCCATCCTCGGGAACGAACAGACTTTTCTCGAAGAAATGAGAACCTTCTCCATGACACCCTTACAAAATCCTTTGGAACCTCGTACCCGCCATTCACAATTGGAATTCGTGCATCAATCGGTAATTTACCCAATAGTATGTTTGAGCCAACCCAGCCATGCCGCCTAGCATACTCACTCAGCGGTTTTCTCCTCTCGATTACCGACAGCGACATAAAATATCTCGGTACTAGGAAAAGGTCAAGCACCTTCAATGCTTCTATGTCATATCGTAGGAATAGAAAATTTGGGATAGTTCCTTTACGTAAGGCCTCAATTTTTGGTTCGTAGGCCGAGTCCATGATGCGATCCCTGAATGGATGCCCTTGGCTCTTCAATTGATATGTTTCCTTACATTCAGAGCAAGAAAAATCGACCACTCGTTTACCTGTTGGAGTTGGATTTAAGCTATCGCATGGACAAGCTGGGCAGTAAAGATTTTCTTGGACCCAAGTTTCAGTCAAGACTCTTGCCCTTTGGGACAGATTGGTGTAGCTTGCCGCCAACTCAGGCTTTAATTCTAAATTCAATCCAGTAGATGATCAGATTGTTGAAAGATATAGATCTTGCCATGCAAGAGCCATTTCGAAGAAATTATATCACTTCATCTCTTTCCAAATAAACTAAAGTGTTTCAATTTTGATTGGTTTTCCACTTAAGATACTTTCCTCTATCGCCTTTGTAACAGCTATTGGTTCGAACATCTCTTGCTCAGTCAGGGGGCATTGCTTGTTGTCCAGCATCTCCTTAATCTTGGCCATCCCTTTCATGTAATAAGGCTCGTCATCCAATTTCTTTATGAGATGAGATATCCTCGTTATACCTTCTGCTGCGAATGTATTTGGAATTTCAGAAGATGTCCTTATAGTCCCAAGGACCTTCTCATGATCTAACGTTGCCATTATGCTCTTGCCCTTCCTCATTGCAAATACTTCCCTCGTACCACATCCAACGATTTCGTTAAACATCTCAACTACGTGAATGCCATAGAAAATCCATCCACCATACTCGCTTTCAGGATCTGCAGGACCCATGATGGATAGGAAGGCTGGTTCCTCCCTATTGAAAAGATCCTTCAGTTCACTCACTAAACTAGTAAACCTTAGGGTTGAGAAACTTGTGATCAGAGCTCTTTTCTCTTTTGCAAGCTGGATTATTTTTCGCGCATCAGAAACATCTGCTGCTAATGGCTTATCGATAAATAATGGAACCCCTTCCTCGAGGAAAGGTCTTGCATAGTTCAAATGTAAGCCGCCATGCCTGAATTCGATAAAGGCGATGTCAATTTTTCCTATCATCTCAATGGGATCGGAGACGATGTTCTTAATACCTCCAAGCTTTGCAACTTCCTCATTTCTCGACTCAACAAGGCCAAATAGGTGGGTAACCTCAAATCCTGGCACATGGTTTGGATCGCTTGAATCATTCAGAATCTTTGAAAATGCGATCGCATGAGAATTATCTGATCCAACAATTCCAACTCTATATACCATGCCACCATTCGGGATATGCTATTTGATATATATTTTGCCAAGGCCAAATGGTAAATATAGATTAGTTTGGAGATGGTGCTAGGAGAATCGTACATGGATCTGCTGAGAGTTGGGATAATTGGATGTGGAGGAATAGCTAGGACGCACGCCAAAGGCTACCTAAGCTTGCCATCTGTAAAGCTTGTAGCTGCCGCGGACATAAATCCTGAAGCTTTGAAGAAGTTTAAGGAAGAGTTCAATGTAGCATCTACTTATGGAAATTATAGGAGGATGCTGGAAAAAGAGGATCTGGACATAGTTTCGGTTTGCACTTGGGCACAGTACCATGCTGCAGCCACGATAAGCGCTGCCAAGAGTGGGGTTAAGGCAATACTATGCGAGAAGCCAATGGCGACAAATTTGGGAGAGGCAGATCGAATGATAAGGGCCTGCAAAGAAAAGGGCGTGAAGCTAGCAATAGCCCATCAACACAGATTCGACCCAGCAAATACTTTGGCTAGAAAACTTATAGCTGAGGGCGCTATAGGTACTCCACTTCTGATGCACGAAAGGACTGAGGGAGGGCTTTTGAACAATGGAAGCCATGTAATAGATACTGCAAGGTACTGGCTTTCGGACACTGATGCGGAATGGGTCATGGGACAGGTGGAGAGGAAGACTGACCGATATGAAAGGGGGATTAGGATAGAGGATCTCTGTGCTGGATTGGTATGTTTCAAGGGAGGCACAAGGTTGATAGTGGAGGTCGACACACCAAAAATTGAGAAGCCAAAAGGAACTTTTTTCGAAACATACATTTTTGGAAGCGAAGGTACAATAGGCCTAACTGAAGATGAAGTTTTCCTTAAAGATAAGAGCGAAAGAGGTTGGAGGAAGATAGATTTACCAGATGAAACGAACC
>CAZWAU010000086.1:0-13819 GCA_964631995.1 uncultured Nitrososphaerota archaeon | reverse complement strand
GATCTTCCTGAGGCCAGAAGGTACAAGTGCTCCAGCCAAACCCAAGAAGTTGAAGCTTCCATTCGGCTTCACCATTTCGGAAAGTATCTCCCTCGCCTCGCCAATTTTTCTGGCGCTGAAGGCCGTCCACCTCAGCCCTTTGACAAGGTCTTCCACACTTCTTGATGCCTTAACCTCGCGTACTCTAGCTAATGATGCCTTTTCTTGGACTTCCCGCAGTACCATAACAGTTGCGCTCCAGCTTTTCTTGTTCCGAGTGCGCCAGTAATAGCCTTTCTCTAGACGAAAGCTTCACTGAGCTTCAAATAAGTAGTGATTTAATAGAGGGGGGCAATAAAACACAGCCCGAGGCCAGAGGGTTGGAAAGTCTGAAGGGAATGCGCGTTTCAGAGATATTGAAGGCTCAGGATGGAACAGCGATCAGAACAGCAGGATGGTTATACTCGAAGAACGTCCTTGGGAAGCTAATCTTTCTCAGACTAAGAGATTCCACGGGGATCGTCCAATTTGCTGTCCGGGCTGAAAAAGTTGGCGAATCGACCTTTGAGGAGTTAAAAAGGGTGCAAACAGAGTCTTCCATTTCTGCAGAGGGTGTCGTGAGGAAGGACTCGAGGGCTCCTGGAGGAGTGGAGGTGCAGGCCACTGCCGTGAACATCATCTGTCCTTCGGAAACTTTTCCAATAAAGCCCGGAGTTGGGAAAAAGTTTCTGCTTGATAACAGGCACCTGGCAATAAGGAGCAGAAGAGTCACATCCATACTCAAGATCAGGGCCGCAACCTGTGAATTGTTCAGAAGATGGCTCAGAAGGCATGGATATCATGAGATCCACAACCCAATTTTGATCACTGCAGCGTGCGAGGGTGGGGCAACTCTCTTCAAGGTCGACTATTTCGGAAGGAAAGCGTTCTTGACGCAGAGCGGACAGCTTTACAACGAGGCAGCCATAACTTCCCTAGAGAAAGTGTTCTGCCTCCAGCCCAGCTTCAGGGCCGAGATCTCGAGAACAGTGCGCCACCTGACGGAGTTCTGGCAGCTCGAAATAGAGGAGGCGTTCGCCACGCAGGATGACATGATGAGGCTGGAGGAGGAGATGATCTCCTACGTTACAAAGGAGATGGCGTCGTCGAAATGGAACGAGTTGAGAAAGGTAAATAGCTCATTCAAGCCGCTGGAACCCCCATTCAAAAGGATTACCTATGACGAAGCTCTAAATGCCTTGAGCGAAGCAGGCATAAATGTCCAGTGGGGCAACGATCTGGGCGCGGATGAGGAGAAGAAACTTTGCGAGATCGTCGGATCTCCCGTATTCGTGACAAGATTTCCGGCTAAAACGAGGGCATTTTACCACAAGCCAGATCCGGACAATCCCAAGGTTGTACTGAGCCACGACCTCCTGATATGGCCGTATGGTGAGATCGTCGGAGGGGGACAGAGGATCGACGATTGCGAAACCCTGAGAAGGAGGATCGTCGAGTTCGGCCTGGATCCTGATGATTACAAATGGTACATCGACCTAAGGAGGTACGGTTCAGTTCCGCACTCCGGATTCGGGCTTGGAATAGAGAGGTTCATCGCGTACATCTGTAATTTGCCCCATATCAGGGAGGCGACACTGTTTCCAAGAACCCCTGCAAGAATTTATCCATAATTTAGCTTCGTAGAGTATAACTGGAAGAACAGTAAAAGGGAAGGTAAAAAAAGCTTAAGCCATTTTTATGCTTGGAGAGGTAAAGCGATGCAGGTGAAAGTGAGGGCCTTTGGAGACCTTGCGAAGGTTCTAGGTAGAGAAATTACTCTGGATGTCCCTACAGGATCAACGGTAGGTGATCTTCTCGCAAAACTCGGCAAGGGTGAAAAGCTCGTTTGGGAAGCTGCCTCGGGCGATTACCAGGAGCAAAGGTTGATTATATTATTAGGAGGCTTAAACATCCAATTTCTTAATAAAGAAAAGACGAAACTGAATGATGGAGATACAGTAAGCATTCTTCCTCCAGCAGGAGGGGGTTGATTCAGCACCTGATTAAAGGGCTAGGAAAGGGAAGATGAATGATAATATCCATAAGGGATGCGGCTAAGGATTTCCTTGAAGAGGCAGGTGTTACGATTGACGATATTTTGAACCAAATGGATGAAGATCCTAAGGGGATCGATGAATCCCTCAGAAAAAGGATTTGGCTTGACGATTCCTCTGCGAGGAAACTCGAATCATCGTTAAGCAGCAGGCATCTCAACTACCTAATCTTTGTGCTGCAAACCTTCTACATCATAAACCCCTCGGGTTTGTACAAATCGATGTTCATAATCCCAACAAGGGAATCGGTCATGAGGGGCGAAAAGGCCACAATTGAAGGCGTCCAACTCATCCTGAAGGCTTTGGGCATCAGACCCATTTCTTGAGCTGCAAAAAATGCATTATTCGTGGCATAGTGCTATAGAGCAAGAAGCCAGATCTTCCCGGGAACGGCTTGGGCATCACGCTCGTTCTTGATATTGCCTTACTTCTTGAGAAATCAGAAACGAGCACACATATCTCAAAAAACAGTTAGGATGTGAAAATTAATCCTATCTGGTGTCTTTTCCATCAACCTAGCACGAATGCTAAGCAATATAAACCGGTCTTCCAAGCAATGTTCGGGTTAGAAAATGAAAAAAGCACTCGAACTAATTGCAATACTAGCCATCATAGCCATTTCGCTTGCACATGGAAATTCTACATCGACATTGGTACCTATACAAAACGCGTTGGTCGAGGTAACTGGCAGCGAAGGAGAGGGGTCTGCAAAGACAGGAGCGGCCGGCACATTTCAAATCACCGAAGCGCTTGCAGAGGGGACCTATACCATAACTATTGAGGCAAAAGGTTACCTGACAAAGGAATTGACCAATGTAGGCATCAAAGCTAACGAGGAGAAAGATCTTGGCGACATTGTGCTGGACGCTTCGGCAACCATAAAGGGAACGGTTGTGGACCCAGATGGCAAACCAGTTGGACCTGCTATCGTCTATCTACTAAAGGGAAATGATATCATCAGCTCAACAGCTTCGGACAACCAGGGGAATTTTGTTTTCGACACCAATATACCAACGGGGACCTACTCGATTACAGCAACAACCTACTCAATGGAGACAATGCAGATGCTCAGGGAGGGGTATGCCCCCGGGACAACGACAGGCGTGATTGCGACCCAGGGATCGTCGACAACAGGCGTTACGGTAAGGTTGGGAGTTTCTGGCATAATCTCTGGAAGAGTTACGGATATGCAAGGAAACCCGGTGAGGAATATCTTCGTCGTAGCTTATCCAACTCAGCATGAGCCGACTTTCTTTGGGTCTTTCGCCTTGACCAACGATAATGGAGAATACAGGATGACGAGCAACCTAATTTCTGGCAGGTACAATGTAACATTAACATTCCCGAAGGGCTATGTCTGGAGCTTAACTGAAGCCATTCAGGTGGATGTGCAGGCAGGCCAAGAAACAAGGAATGTAAACTTTCAACTTGAAAAGTCTGGCTCCATCTCGGGTAAAGCCATCTTTAGCGATGGCAAACCGGTTGCAAATGCGATCGTTTCCGCATCTTCCTCTGATGGCAAATACTGGAGCATGAACATGACCGATGCGGAAGGTAATTTCATGTTGGATAGTAACTTGGGAGCTGGCGACTACACCGTAATGGCCTACTCGGGCATCTTGATATCTGAACCGCAAAGCGTCCACCTTGATGCAGGAGAGGAAAAAAGTGGCATCTTACTGACGATGACTGCCAAAAGCGCGACCATCGAGGGCACCGTTACGGATAATAAAGGTGCGCCCCTTGAAGATGTTACTGTTTCCGCAACTTTCCAAATCTACCTCTTCACAACTGCAACTACAGATGAGAAAGGAGAATACAGCCTCTCCACCTGGTTCATAGAAAATGATACTGACGATGTTCAGGTGACGGCTTCGAAAAAAGGGTATTTTGGAGCTACCAGAACGATAACTGTGGAGGCGGGAGGGAAATACACGCTGAACTTCCAACTTCAGCAAAAGCCTTGGGGGACGGTCAAGGGAAGGATCGTAGGGGAATTTGCGAAGAAAAATGCAGAGCTATCGCTGAGCCTTTCATCCACAAGCATCCAGATTGGGGGCTCAATAACAATAACCGGGTCCCTGAGTCCCTCCAGGTCTGGAAGGGTCTCGGTCTACACCTCGTTTGGAGGTTCTGCCTTTTCCGAACTCACTGAGGTAGACCTGAGCAACGGCCAATACTCCTGCACGTTCAAGCCGGACAGAATAGGAAACTATGTAGTTAAAGCCGAGTGGCCTGGAGACGATGAATATAACTCGGCAGCCTCTGGTACAGCCTCTCTGACCGTCACAAAGATCACACCTTCGATATCTCTGAGTCTATCTTCGACAAGCGTAAAGATCGACGACTCTGTAACGGTCTCAGGGACGATATCACCGTTCTATGGGACAACGGCCATCACGCTGACCATAACGGGACCATCTGGGACGAGCCAAGTACCCCTCACTTCTACCGATGGCACATTTTCGCACACATTCGTTGCCAATGCTGAAGGAACTTGGAGGGCCCAAGCCTCAATACCGGCCAGCGAAAACTACAACGAGGCCAGCTCGACGGAAGTCACAGTCCAGGCTGAGAAGAAATGCATAATCGCAACTGTAACCTTTGGATCGGAGTTGGCTCCAGAAGTAAACTTCCTTAGGGGATTCAGGAACAACCTGATCCTCAAAACCTATGCTGGATCGATGTTCTACATCGCCTTCGATGCCTTCTACTACTCCTGGAGCACGCCTGCTGCAAAGTTCATTCAAGGCAACGAGGTCATGAAGGCCTTCACGAAACTCTTGATATACCCTCTCATTGGAGGCCTGCAGTTGACCGCGTACGCGGTCATGCCATGGTTCGCCATTGCCCCCGAGTTTGCAGCTGTGGTTGCAGGTTTCATAGCAAGCAGTCTGATAGGCATTATCTACTTCTTCATTCCAGCACTTGGAGTACGCTACGCGATCCGGAAGATCGGAACTGTTAAACCAATAACCAAGAGGCCCCTGAAATATTGCGCATTTTTCGTACTCCTTACGATGCCTGCTATGGCGATTGGAATATTGGCGAACATTTCAACTTTGACGATCGTTGCGACATCGCTTTATGTCCTGGGAAACATCGTCCTTGCGACATCAACAGCCCTTTACGTAGTGGAAAGGAAACTCTACTTCAAGTGAAGTACACCTTTCTTTCCTCCCCTTTTTTTTGTACTTGATGATTCTAGGAGATGGACCGTGAAAAGTCTTATATCTAATCTAGGCATTTAGCAAACGAAATGCAAGTAAGGTAGTAGAGCCATGATTAAGCTTTCAGCGTGCATCGAGATGATTTTCACCGACGTTCCATTTTTAGATAGGATCGCCAAGGTATCCGAGATCGGGATTCCTGCTTTCGAATTTTGGGATTGGGGTTCCAAGGACATAGCGGAGATAAAGCGCAGAAAATCAAAATATGGTCTGGCGACAGCCACATTCGGAGTCGACCTTGGTGCCAGCATCGTGGACCAAAGCGCGGCTGGCACATTCCTCAAAGCTGTTAAGAATTCCATCAAGATAGCCCACGAATTGGACTGCAAGACACTTATCGTGACAACCGGAAACGAACTGAAGGGCGTCGCACGCAGCAAGCAGCACGAGAGCATAGTAAAATGTCTCAAAGGAGCTGTAGAAACGGTGGAGAAGGAGAAGGTAACATTAGTTCTAGAGCCACTGAATACCTTGGTCGATCATAAGGGGTACTATCTATACTCCTCCTCTGAGGGCTTTGAAATAATCAGAGAGGTTGGAAGCCCAAACGTGAAACTCCTTTACGATGTCTACCACCTACAGATAATGGAAGGGAACATAATATCCACGATAACTAAAAACATAGAATTGATCGGGCACTTCCATACAGGAGATGTACCTGGCAGGCACGAGCCTGGAACTGGTGAGATCAACTACGCCAATGTTCTAAAGGCTATAGACGATGCTGGATATGAGGGCTTCGTTGGACTTGAGTTCACGCCCACAAGAGATCCGAAGCTGGCCTTGAAACCCATAATCGATATTGCAAAGCAAATCAACGAACGTAAGTAAGCAAATTATTATTGTGGATGGTTGGTACCTTCAGAAAGAATTTTTCATTCTTCTTTGCACTTCACGATAGTTTTTCCAGCGGTTTTCAGCATTTCAAGTTTGTAACTTTTCGTTTTCTGAGTAACACTAACAAGGTCGAAAATGTTGAATTGTAGCCAGGCTAGGTAACTTTCCAAATTTAAAAGTGCTTTGACCGCGCCTCCGCCCGAGCCTCCGGCTGCAGATATTCCGATGGCCGGTTTCCCCCTTAGCGGCGAAGAATCACGGTTAAAGGCTTCGCACCTTCGCCACCTATCGAGAAAACGCTTGGCCGACTCGCTGAGATCACCGAAGTAGACTGGCGTGACGAAGACAAACACGTCCGCTTGGTTTACCTTCTCTCTCAGGCTCTGGAAATCGTCACCTATTGTGCATTTGCCCTCACTGAGGCACGTTCCCCAGCCCCTCCCATGGGCTTTACAAGGCTCTATATTCAACATGTTTAGGTGTACAAGTTCTGTATCAGCTCCCCCGTACTTTGCCCCTTCCAGAACAGCTTCAGCCAATTTGCACGTCAACCCGTCCACGTTCGGACTTGACTGTATGCATAAAACCTTCATTACGACCACCACCTTAAGTGAATCAAATGCACTCTAGATCAAACCAATATCATCTGCATTTATTAATTCCTTTGCTGGTAAAGCCTTCCAGCGAAAAATAGCCCGTTCGTTGCGACAGATTAGAAATATCACAATCTTTTCGTATTCAGACATAATCTTCTCCAACATTCAATTACATATTCAAGGCTACTTATTGGTGTCTCGACGGTACCAGATGTTTTGCCAAAAACAGCATCTACCAGTCCAAGAATGAACCCACCTCCGGGTGCGAGCGTTCGAATAGCTCCTTCAACGGCCTCTACTATCTGCTCTTTACTACTCAGTTCGAGCGTGACAGATGAATTCACCCCTCCCCAAAGACAGATCTGTTCTCCCACCTTGTTTTTTACCATTTGCAGGTTACAGTTACCTTCCACAGGATCTGGACCGAAGAGCAGGTCGATTCCCATCTCCTCAAAAGTTTCTAGAAGGGGCATGGTGTCTCTGGTTGCGATGTACCCAAATTTAGATCCAGCCTTGTGCACTTCCTCTACCTCTTCCATTATTAGAGGAAATAGATATTTTCTGTAAGCTTTTGGGGACCAGAACATCGCAGATTCATACCATCCACGATGGAAGACTATATCAACGCCAGCTTTTAGAAGCAGACGTATTCTCACCATGTCCCACTCGTGAATTATGCCAAGCAGCCGATGAAGGAATGACTGGTCCTTAACTTCAGCCAAAACAACTCTGTCTATTCCGCAGAGCCACATCGCGGCATCGCCCAGCATCGCTCCTTCTCCTTCAACAAGAATCCCTCGGCTAACAGCGAAGTCTCTAACCTTCTTCGCTTGTGTTAGGAAGTCTCCAATCTCCTCAAGGGAAGGTTCACCGAACAGGCATGAAAGCGCCCCAAGATCCGCTTCGTTTTCGACAAGGTACTTCTTTGTCCTCGCCCTCGGAACGTTATAATCGTCAAATATGTTGATCTCATCTCCTCGTGGCCAATCAGGTGTCTGGCGCACGATCTGTCTTAATTTCCCTCTCGCAGTTTCGTACTCTTTCACTATAAGGGCATACCTTTCTCCTGGTTCGGTCTCTTTCCATTTTCTTATCTTTACCTCTTTGTGAAGGCTTAATGGAGCATGGATCGAAACGGCATCATCCAGGCCAATGCTTAGAAGCTGATCGACTCTTTCAAACTGGCTTTTCCAAGGTTTGTTCTTATCCACAAGGTACTGTCGTTCAAAGAACCTCAACCAAAGTGGAATGTGGCTCGGTTCCTCAAAATTGATAGTTTTAAGGATCCGCTCCTTCGAAGTTTCACTCTTCAAATAATCACGTTAGGGTGCGAATTTCATACAAGTATATTTATTGTTATTTGAGAATCAAGCACCGGTACCGCCGAAGCTAAACCATAAATACTGTTGGCTATGCACCTTGATGACAAATGAACAACAAAATCCTCATGCACACTTGGACTTTTCGAACTTACCCAGCTGAAAGCGCTTTAAGGGCTGCTGCTAGATGGGGGTATGATGGGATAGAGCTCTGGACTGGAGGACACTATGGTGTCGAGGGGCTCATCGAGAAAAAGGAGCAAATCTCTGAAGCTTTGAAAAAAATCGGCGTACCCATGGTCGCCGTCACCTTCGGATCTCCAGCTACGTCGAGGAAGGTGGAGGAAAGGAAAGCTGGCATATCCAAGTTCCGGTCGCTCATAGGAGTTTTAAAGGACCTTGGAGTGAGCATCATAAATACTTCCCCAGGATCACCACCATCCAAAAATGCTTCAGAGGACGACTACAAACTAGCCTCTGAATACTTTTCCGAGATCGGGGATTACTTGAGGGGCGAAGACCTGACCCTAGCATTGGAGATGCATATGGGAGTTCTGACCGACGTGGCGGCATCAACTGCAAAACTGCTCAAGCTCATAGACAACAGGAAAATCGTGGCAAACTGGGATCCGGGCAACATGTATGCCACTGAAGGGGCCGAGAGCCCTTCGGAGGCATTTCAAATAGTTAAGAACTTTATTGGGTATATGCATATCAAGAACTGCAAGAAGATAGGCGAGGAATATGTTTGGAGTACTTCGGTCGAGGATGGAGATCTCGACTTCAACAAGATTTTCTCGATGCTCCGGAGTATCGATTACGGTGGACCTTTGTGCATCGAATACAGTGGGCTTGGCGATCCAAATGTCGTTGCCTCTAAGGACATAAAGTACATCAAGGGTCTCTTGAAGGAGACTACATAGTATTTGCCTCATGCACTCCACTCAGGATAGCAGAGCTTTACAAGATGCTCGCGAGATCGCCCCGAATCCTTTAGAGATTTTTTGCAACGATGCTGTGCCTACATATGCGATTTTTCATGTTTGACGAAGCTGATCGAAATATTCACCATGCAAGAGCATACCCAGTGCCCATCCTGGGAGAAGATCCAGCCTTCAGCACCTCACCTTCTTTACATACTGCCAAAGCCCTTCCGTTATTCCATCCGCCGACAAGTCTAACATCATGCCCCCTTTTGAGAAGACCATCAACCACTTCCCTCGGTAACCTGTTTTCTATCACAACTCTCCTATCGTAGGCTCTTCTTGGATAAAATGACGATGGAAAATGTTGGGAGTAGAATGTGGGCTCATCGAGAGCCTTTTGGAGGTTCATTTTAAAAACTACAAAGTTTAGGAAGAACTGGAGGTTTACCTGATCCTGAATATCTCCCCCAGGAGTTCCAAAAGCCAAGTATGGCCTGTTTTTCTTCAACGCAATGCTTGGGGTAAGAGTCGTTCTTGGCCGCTTTCTAGGCTGCAGGCAATTGTTCCTCTTCCTGTCAAGGTAGAACATCTGCATTCTTGTACCTAAAGGAAATCCTAAACCGTCGACAACAGGAGAAGACTGTATCCACCCTCCACTCTGAGTGGCCGAAACCATATTTCCTTCCTTATCTATCGCATCCAAGTGTGTTGTGTCTCCTTCATCAGCTACTCCCTTAGCTCTGATGGCGCTGATTGCTGGCTCCGAAGAGGCTTTGCTCATATCGATCAGCCTTCCCCTTTGTTTGCCATAGGCTTTCGACAGTAGTATCTTTATAGGAACATCATCGAAAACTGGGTCTCCATAGTACTTCTCTCTGTCAGAGAATGCAAGCTTCATGGTCTCCACTAAAAGGTGGATGTAGTCTGTGGAGTTATGCCCCAGTGCGCCCAAATCGAAATTTTCTAGGATTCTCAGCATCTGCAGAAATACTGGCCCTTGCGTCCACGTTGGGCACTTGAAGACTTCAAGGTCCATCCAATCAACACTCAATGGTTCTTCAATTTTAGCCTCATATTCTGCCAAGTCGTCAGATTCGATCAATCCCCTATTGCGCTTGCCACTTGCATCCAAAAACTCATTGTCTCTTACGAAATCGACAATCCTCTTTGCTATCCAACCCTCGTAAAAAAGGTCGCGAGCCTTACTGAAACCATCGCTTCGGCTGCTCGCCGTTCTGTCCGCCTCAGATAAAGCTCTAAGGACCTTCGCTAGGTCGATCTGCTTTACGATATGTCCTTCCTCAGGGACCTTGCCATTTGGCAGAAATATCTTTGCTGTTGTTTTCCACTCCCTCATGAACCTTTCTGCATTTAACTCTATGATGTTCGTTAATCCTGGGTATGCAGGAAAACCTTCCTCGGCAAGCAGTATCGCAGGTTTAAGTACATCGCTGAAACGGAGATTTCCATACTCCTTCAAAACCTTGATCCACGTATCCACAACGGATGGCACTGTAGCTGCCAAGAGCCCATCTCCAGGGATAATGTTGATTCCAAGCTCTTCGAACTTCTCTACTGTCGCCGCTTTTGGTGCATACCCCTGGCCACTTACCGCGACAACCCTTTCTTCTTTTTTCGAGTACAAAAGTACTGGAACCTCGCCACCTATGCTGTTTAGGTGGGGCTCCAATACTGCCAGACAAAATGCCATGCATGCCGATGCGTCGATCGCATTTCCTCCTTTTTCTATGATACTTGTTCCAGCCAACGTGGCTAGATAGTGGCCAGATGTGATGGCGTAGCTCCTTCCCATCACGACCGGCCGTGTGGTAAATTCATCAGCTGTTGACATTTTTATGGCTCCAGAGCCGAGTGTGTCAGAGCTTAATAGAATTTGCGGCTCGTCATTTCAAATGTTGAAGTTCATCTGATTTATTAGTTATCTTCGAAACTAACTTAAGAGCCTAACAGCACCGTCGTGGAAGTTGAAGAATGAAACCTTTTTCACCTGTCATGAGTTTTTCCTGAAGCTCTCATGAAAGTATTATTGAGAAACAGAATAGATGCGAGCTTTCTCACCTCAGCGAAAAAATCGCTCTACTCGTCCTAGATTCAACGACTTTGAACGAGATACATTTCACCAGCTTCATAGTGCATTTTTCCAGTCTTACATCGTGCCCATTTCCTCTCTTGTAAATATCAGATGAGATCCTTTGCAGTCTTGCAATTTATGTGGGCAGCTCCTTTTCCCGTTTTATAGATCATAGGCAATACATAATTCATTGTACTTGCGAGTCGCTATAATTTTAGCCCACTATAGGGTAAAGATGGTGTAAAAAGGTAAACATCCAGCTTTCAGCCGCTGTTCGTCAGTCTTCTTGGACTCCTACATGCTTGGCACTCGTTAAGCTTTAATCGATGGTACACAGCATTACGGCACAACATGAAGTCTGTGTTCCAAAAGGAAGATGTTGGAAAGCTGATCAAATCTGGAAAATTCGATCACTTCGTAAGGCCTGACTACGATGGCCGGTCTGTCGCAAACTTGGCACCTACGATAGCACACCTGCTAAACACCAACTTCGAAGGCACGGAATTAAAACGAAATCTGTTGGCAGAAGTTGAAGAAGAGATTGGACATGTTATCCTCTTCATAGTCGATGCTTTCGGCTACAACCTTTTATTTAGGACGAAAGGGGTAAGGGCGGCGCTTGATTTAGTATTTCCAAGGGGACGCGCTAAGAGAACTTTCATAACTTCCGTGTTCCCATCCACAACTTCAGCAGCCCTGACTAGCATTTCGACCGGCCTTACGCCATCAGAACATGGAATGCTGGGCTATACCCTGTTCCTCAAAGAGCTCGGCTCCGTTGTGAATATGATCACACTTAGTCCTGTAAATGAGAAGGAGAAGAGCAGGATATTCGATCTTGGCCTTACACCAGAGAGGCTTCTACCCCATGTAAAATTGACAGAGGCCCTCGAACAATCCGGAATACCGACGAGATTCTTGATTAGGTTCGAGTTGAAGGGAAGCGGGCTCTCGACGCTTCTCTACAAGAGATCCGAAGCGATACCATATTTGAGCCTGTCGGACATGTTCCTCTCCCTGTCCAAGATATTGCATGAGAGGAAGGGTGGCTTGACCATCGTCTACTGGGATGGCCTTGATGCTATGCAGCACCATTACGGGCCCTTCAGCAAAGAAACAAATTTCGAGCTGTTCACTTTCCTCAACTCGATGAGAGAGTTCTTCAGAAATGTAAAGAGGAACTCTGTAGATGGTGTGTTCTTCATGCTTTCATCTGACCACGGACAGGCAGAGACGAAGGACGAGCTTGCATTCAAAGCTGAAGACATCAAATTGTTCAAAGAATCTCTCGCGATTCCCCCAACTGGAGAAGGTAGGTGCGCTTACATGCACCTCAAGAGAGATGCTAAGAGGTTTAATAGAAAGTTTGAGGAAAAACTTGGTAAGCACTTCTGCCTTCTGGAAACCGGAAAATCAGCTCTATCCGGGCTCTTTGGAAAGCCGGCAGTCCCTAGGGAATACATGGATAGGTTGGGCGACTTCATATCCATTGCAAGGGGAGCCTCAAAACTCGTTTTCACATATGATGTAAGAGAAAGGCACGAGCCACCATTCGTCAGATATGGTTCTCATGGTGGATTGACCATCAACGAGATGGTCGTTCCGCTCATAACCTCCCCACTCAGGGCTCTGGTCAGATGATTTGGGAAATGCAACTGTTACGATGGTTGAAGCATCAAGTCTTTGATGACCTGAGTTTTTCTTCTATCACGGAAACTATGTGGTCAACTATCAGGTTAACTACCTTTTCACCAAGCTCTGGCGAAGCTGTTCTCCTCAAATCCTCCTTCCAATTCCAAACCCGCCCTTCGCGGTAGTAATTTTGAGGTGGATTTTCGTATGCAGCAACATCGACCTCGCCAACTTTGAACTTGTCCATTCGAGTTAGTTCAGGATACATGTACCAGAAGATCGAAGTTTCCCATTTACCTCCGTGGTCAGCTGGAACCTCCCCATCGACAGACACTCCCTCATACTCCGGTTGGGCAACAACCTCTACCTCGGGATGGCACCTGTTGAAATCTTCAGCCACGCCCTTTAAGCAATTTACCTGGCAAGGTCCATAATGGCCCGTTACCACTACTATGACTTTTGCGCCAACCTTCTTGAGCTGCTCAAACAACTCCCAAAAGAGAGAACGGATCGTGCCTTCGCTGAACGTCAAAGTTCCAACATAAGTTGAAAAACCTGGCCTTCCCCAGTAGTTCAAAGGCAGAACGATTCCACCACCTAGCTTTTCCGCAATGCGTAAACATATACCATATGCCTTCAGAGCGTCTTGCCCGAGGGGAAGGTGGTCTCCGTGCCACTCGAGAAGGCCTGTCGGGACGATGAACACTGGCATCTTGTTGACAGCTTCGACGAATTCCTCGGGCATCATCTCCTCATACTTGACCTTCATGGCAATTACCATCCTGCCAATCAGCTTTCTACCATCATAAGAGCATTTGGGTTTTTATGTAAGAGCAGCTCAATATCCAAGGCAAAAGCCCCCTGATCCGAATTCGAAAATACTTAGCTCGAATAGCACGACATGAAGAAAGTAAAATCGGTCTTGGAGTTTTTGTAACCAATTATGCGGTGCTTTGGCACCCTCTTTCTAAACTGGCGGGCATGTTGGCGCATAAACTTGATTTGGATCGTAAATCCATTAATTGTAGGAATGCAGTATGGGAGAGCCGGATGGTCTGGAAAGGGTTTTATACAAAGCCAATGAGAAGAAAGACATGAAGTATGAGATAAAGTAT
>CAZWAU010000085.1:0-17244 GCA_964631995.1 uncultured Nitrososphaerota archaeon | reverse complement strand
TTGTAGCACTGCGCAATCCATAGAGGAGTGGAAGTCGGGGCTACTTCAAGGGTACATTGATTGTAGAGGTCTGTTAAGGCCTCTATATACATCGAACTCCTGCTCGCCCCGACTCCCGGCGCCCCATGCTTGACCTGCTTGTTTGTCGGCACGAACTCCCCAAGGTAGTGGCCGATCATCTCATGCGTTATGGTCACAACACCGAACTCCCTCCCGCTGTGGACCTTTATCGTCAGGCCAACCATCTCTGGGAGGATAATCATGTCTCTGATATGCGTCTCCAATTCAGGTTGCTGCCCGGTCTCCTGCTGAACTCTCCTCGCTTCCCTTATCTTTTCAAGCAAGATCCTTTGCTGAGGTGTCAGGCCCCTCCTCAGGCTTCTCCTTGCCCTCGATGGAAGCAGTTTAATGACATCATCCATGGGCATCTCGACCAGTTGTTCTATCGGCACGCCTTTGTATGCTGTTGTTTTTGACATGTTTCCAGTAACATGAATCGGGGTTTTTAGGTGTTTCTTGGCTTTTCTGGCAACCAGGATGGCTGAGGCACGAATACAAAGATCAAGCTGATTACAAACCTGCTGCATATTTGGTGGATCCGAGCATGATGAAAAATAACGAATTCCATAAAAGTCACCTGAAATAATCATTATGGTGAATATGGGCATCGAAAATGATGGACGAACGATAATTATCAGCAATCTTACGGTGAAGTTTGGCGAAATCACGGCGGTAGATAAACTCAACCTCGAAGTGAAAAAAGGGGAGCTTTTTGGTTTGCTAGGGCCAAATGGAGCTGGAAAAACGACGACCATAAATGTGCTCTGTGGATTGTTGAAACCGACTGAAGGCTCCGCAACCGTAGGGGGTTATGATGTACAAAAAGAGCCTAGAAAAGTAAAGGAACTGATAGGTGTCTGCACCCAAGAAACGGCTGTCTATCCCTTTCTGACTGGAAGGGAGAATATTGAGCTCTTTGGTAACCTGTATGCGGTACCAAAGAGGAAGCTTAAGGAGAGCACTGAAGATCTTCTTGAGAAGATGGGCCTGATGGAAGAGGCTGATAAGCGCGTTGGAAGGTATAGCGGTGGAATGAAAAGACGGGTCAATCTGGCAATAGCTTTGGTACATGATCCAGAAATAGCCTTCCTAGATGAGCCAACAGTGGGCATGGATCCCCAATCAAGGCAGGCCGTTTGGAACTTCATAAGGGAGTTAAAGGATCGGGGTAAAACGATCGTTCTTACGACACACTATATGGAAGAGGCAGATCACCTTTGCGACAGGGTTGGAATAATTGATCGTGGGAGTGTCATGGCCCTCGATTCTCCGAAAGGATTGAAAGAACGGTTCAAGGCCAAAGACCTGGAGGAGGCATTCATCCAGCTCACGGGAAGAAAAATAAGGGACTGAGCATAGGTTGAACTCCCAAAGGATATTTTCGCTCGCTAAGAAGGATTTGAAGAAGACCATTAGGGAGCCTGCCACGCTATTCCTTCTAATGCTTTTTCCCGTGGTTCTCACGCTGGTTTTCGGAACATCCTTCGGAGCTATAGGCAGCGCGCAGTCATTGAGATACAAAGTGGGCCTGGTCAACCTGGATTCGGAAGGACCTTATCCTAGTTGGTCGCAAAATTTCCTCGGAAACCTGACGAATTTGAGCATCTTCGATATCCAATACTATCCCGACAATGAAACTGCACAAGCCGACCTAGTCCAAGGCAAGGTGCAAGCCATTCTTATCATTCCGCCAAACTTCGGGGAAAGTTGCAATTCGTTCTCGATTGCTCCAACTCAACCAAGTCTCTGGATCAACACTTCCGTCTCTCTTTACCTCGATAGTGGTTCGATCTTCGCAACCCAAGCGGTACTTCCCATCGTCCAACAGATCTTGACCATAAGTGTGCATGGCGAACTGCCTGAGTTAGCACCCAGTCCAATCCGGATAGGAAGCCCCTCTCTAATAAGTTCCAGCAAGCTAAGCATGTTTGACTATATGGCTCCAGGCATTTTCACTTACGCAGCGATCTTCATAACAATGACGGTAGCCCAGTCTTTCGCAACAGATAGGGAGAATGGTTTATTGAGAAGAATCAACATCACGCCAACGACCTCAGCGGAATTCATGACAAGCCAAGCTATATCAAACATGGTCGTAGCGCTGATGCAGGTTGCTCTTGTCTTCGCGACAGCATACCTCATAGGTTACCGTCCGAACACCAGCGCATTTGGCTTCGCTTTAGCGTTCGCCATTGTCTCGATATTCGCGCTTTGTAATGTCGGTTTTGGTTTAATCGCAGCGACTTTGGCAAAATCTTCTGGGTCAGCAACAGGTCTTTCTTTCGTTTTCATAATGCCTCAGATGATTCTTGGTACATTCCTTGGGACCGCTCTTTCTTCGACAGCTCAAGCTATTGGGAAGTTCGTGCCAAGCTACTACGTTACAGATGCGTTGACATCGCTTTTACTTAGGGGTGCTCCTACATCGAGTCCTACGATTCTACTTGATCTTGCAGTTGTTTCACTTTCAAGCTTTGCTTCACTTATTTTTGGAATTCTGACTTACCAAAAGTATGGAAAATCCTAAGAAGATCAATTGAAGCAAGTTATTTTCAGGCTTTTCAATGGGCAATTGCTTTCAGTAAGCCATGATTGCTGAATTTCAAATCTAGACTATATCTGTTGGGAACCAACCAAAGACATGCCCAAGACCTTAGAGCTGCAGTTCACATAACCACGGTTTGGTGAGTTGGCACACGAAGAAAGGAAAAAGATTTCAGTCGAATTTAGGGCAGCTGGGGATCTTTTTCAATACTTTTCTGAACCTATATATCCCGGCCGAATTCGTACCCTATCCATCCTAAAACCTGCAATTTGCTATCGATTCTGACCACGATTTATGTGATGGTGGCTTACTTGACAGGTCTTCATTCAAAAATAAATTGACTTTGGTCTGGAACCACGCCACTTGGCAAACTTAGCACCTTAGTGAATTAGAACTTTGCCAGTGTCTTCATGGAACAATATCCCAAGATCTTTCTCAGATATCGTCGATTGGAAACTTTTGGATGATAGCACCTCGATGAACTTCCTAACATTATCACTTTCTACGTTTTTCCTCAGAACTGCGAAATCGAAATTTTCGCTCAAAAGAGGCACGAAACCGAGCTTGTATGATTTGGCAACGGCCTTGATCCCAATTCCAGCATCGGCTTTTCCGTATTTTACAGCGCAAGCAACCTCGAGATGTGATCTAACCTCGCTTCTGTAGCCCCTTATATTATTGACCAATTTTTCGAACTTTACTCCATTTTCTAAAGAAAGCTTCCTTATCGCCTCATCGAATAGGAGCCTCGTTCCAGATCCTTTGTTTCTGTTGATAAATACAATATCTTCCCTAAGCAGATCCTTCAAAGATTCGATCCTCTTTGGGTTGCCCTCTCCTACAATGATTCCCTGCATCCTCGAATATCCCTTGATGAGCGCTATCTTCCTGCCAACAGCTTGTTCTTTGAGCAAAAAAGCGTTATATCCACCTCTGTCTCCTTTGAAAATATGTATGCCTGAGATGTCTGCTACCCCCGAGAGGACGAGCTTCAAGCCCCACTCTGAGCCCACATTCACCAGTTCTACGAAAAAGCTGCCGAACTTTTTCTCGATCAACCTCACCAATACGTCGAGCACATAGCAGTGGCTCCCCATTATTTTCAAATCCGGCTCGAGAAATTTCGGAGGGCCTGCAAGCATACCTAATTTTCGCTTCGCGAGTAAGTATCTTTCAAGGAGAATCTCCCCCTCAAGTGTCAGCCTTGTGCTTCCACCACCCATGCCGCCCATAACCCTGTCAACCACCTTGAATCCAAAACTCCTCTCAAGTTCCCTCAAGCTCAACCAAGCCAGCCTGTAATCTTTGCCCTCATGTTTGGCTGCCAAGTAGATCGATCCGAACCTTTTTATCGATCCAAGAAGTTTCGCACCTTCTTCTTCCAGTCCAGCTTCCCCCTTTAAAACAAGTGAGTGCGAAAGCTCAAGCCTCAGATCCTTGGAAAACCCGCATCTCTTTACAATATCATCCAATGACGATCCCACCTCTTACGAATTCCGCAGCCCTTTCGTCATCTGGGTTGCTGAAGAACTTATCAGCGTCGTCCTCTTCGATGACTTTTCCATCGATCAGTAGCATAATCCTTCCAGCAAGCCTCCTCGCCTCGAACATGTTATGAGTGGTAAAGATCACGATGCCAATTTCCTTCGTGACAAACTCCCTCACCACGTTTTCTACAATAACCGTATTCATAGGATCTAGGTTTGCAGTCGGCTCATCCAAAAGCAGGGCCTCTGGCTGGAGTGCCAAAGCCTTGGCAAGGCATAGCCTCTGCGCTTCCCCGCCTGAGAGGTTAATTGCTCTGTCTCTTCTATGGTCATAAAGGTTTACGGCCTTCAGGGCTTCTTCAACTCTTTCATTCCTTTTGCGTTCCTCTACTCCCCTGATTTTCAGGCCCAAAGAGACATTTCCATATACATCCATATCGTATAGCACAGGTTGTTGGAAAACCATCGCCATATTTCTCCTGAGCTCTACCTTTCCATCCTCTTTCAGATGTGAGGCTCTTACTCCATTGATGAGAATCTCACCTTTGTCAGGTTCATCAAGAAGGTCTATGATCCTCAAAATCGTTGTTTTGCCAGAACCGTTCGGGCCGATTATGCAGAACGCACTCCCCTTTCTGACTTTGAATGAGACACCTTTCAGTACGACCTTATTCCCGAAGCTCTTCCAAATGTCGCAGACCTCTAGCAGTATTAACCACCTGCCTTCGAGAGTCTTGATGTTCCTGAACCTTTGGACCTTGTCTGAAGGTACGTCAGGAAGAGGTTTACAGCGAATGAGGCTGAAAGCAGTATAATGCCCAAGCTGATCGCCATGCCAAACTCGCCCATATTTGTGTAGAGCATGATCGCAGTCGTCAACGATCTCGTGAAGAACCTTATGTTCCCACCAACTAGCATTATCGCTCCAACCTCGGAGATTGCGGCTCCAAAAGCGGCAACGACGCTCGCCAGTATGCCAACCCTTGCCTCATGAATTAAGACATACAAAATCTGCCTCCTCGTAGCGCCAAGTGAGATCGTTGACTCCATAACCGCTTTTGGAACAGCAGCGATGGCGGAGTAGGAAAGGCCCATCACTATCGGAAGTGCCAACAAGAACTGTGCCATAGCCATTGCAGTTGGGGTGTAAAGAAGCTCCAAAGGTCCCAGAAATCCTGACCTCGAAAGCAGGAGATATAGCACCAGGCCAACGACAACCGGCGGCAACCCCATGAGGGTATTGATGATCGCCACAAGCAGTTTCTTTCCCTTGAAATCGACCAGCGCGAGCATGGTTCCAATGGGAATGGCCAGAACTGTTGCCAGCGCCACAGCCAAACCTGAAACTTTGAAGGAGAGGAACGTGATGTTTATGATTTCCTCGTTTAGAATCAAGCTCAAAATGTCTGCCATCTCTGCTGCTCAACCTCCTAGCTTGCTTTTCCAATAGGCGACTTCTTCTTCCTCGTATGGGTCATCGATTCCAATTTGCTTAAGTATCCCAAAAGCAGGATTGAAAAGTTTCTGACCTTTCTTTGTGTAGTTGCCTATTAGCTCCTGCCCTTCGTTAGATATGAGGAAAAGTACGAGCTTCTCAGCTTCCTCGTGATGCAAGTTACTAAACTTGTCCGGATTTACAATTATCGCCCTATACAGATTTAGCAGATTCAGAGCATCCCCCTCGAAGATTATCTTGAGGGCAAAGCCACTTTCATCTTTCACTGTCAGGTAAGTGGCCCTGTCCGTTAAGACATATGCCCGCTTCTCATTTGCCAACCTGAGCGTGTTAACCATCCCTTGGCCGGTCTCGACGTACCAGCCTTCTCCAGCTGCATTTAGGTTGGCTTTCTTCCATATTTCCAGCTCCCTTAGGTTCGCTCCGGACCTGTCCCCACGAGATACAAATAGCGCCATCCCAAGCGAACATTTTTGGTATATCAACTCAAACGCCTCAACCGCGTTCTTTGCTCTTGCAACTCCTGCTGGATCGTTCTGAGGACCAACGATTACAAAGTCGTTCCAAGCTACAGTTACTCCATGAACACCATAACCTTGGTCGATAAACAGGTCTTCCATCGCTCGGTTGTGGACTATAACCAGATCGACATCTCCCCTCTTCGCTATCTCTATCGCCTGTCCGGTACCGACAGCTACCCAAGTTAAGTTGATATTTGGATTCTCCTCCTCGAACCGGGCTTTAAGTGAATCCAAAAGTCCTGTGTCATCCAAGCTCGTCGTCGTCGCAATCCTCAAACGCGTAATTTCTTCATGTTTCAGCGGCGTGTGTAGAAGCAAAGCTACTACAAGGAAGGCTGCCACAAGGATTATCTTCTTTTCCAAACCGCTATGACTAAATATCATAACGATTTATGTTTTTGCTTGTCCTTGCATCAGCTATTGCTATGAGGAGATCATTAGACACTTGCCTAACCTGTTGGCTGAGCAGCGACTCTCCTCCTTCCCCTTCCCGTCCTTTTGGCTGCTATGAGTCCCATCTTCTTTCCTGGAGGCGCACCTCTCGGAACTGTTCTGGCACCTCCCGCATGTTGGTGCCTGCCTCCTCCGAACGGGTGGTAGGCGCTGATCATCGCCACTCCTCTTACCCTAGGATACAGCCTTCCCCTGGATCTCATCAGCGCCATCTTCGTTCCTGCTTTCAGGAAGGGCTTCTCGATCCTGCCGCCTCCTGCGGCAACACCTATTGTTGCCTTGCAGCTAGAATCGACTGTGAAGATTCTGCCGGAAGAGTCCTTGAGCATAACGTTCGTTCCCGACCTTCCAACGAGCACTGCATAGTTTCCAGAGGACCTGAAGAGTGCTCCCCCATCCTCCGGTTTCCTCTCGACATTGAAGACCGTCGTCCCTTCCGGTATCTTGTCCAATGGAAGCACAGAGCCGAGCTGAAGCTTCGCGTTTTCCCCTATCTCTACGCGCTGACCGACATACATACCTTCTCCGGCGATCGTGTAGAAGCGCTCCCCAGAATCTAGGCATACCTTAGCAATTGGAGCGCCCCTTCCGGGATCGTGCAGCAATTCCTTGATCTCTCCCTGCAGCGTTGAGTCTCCAGTCTGCACATACCTTGCATCCCCTACCCTCCTGTGGGTTGGCGCCCGGAATATTGGTGACACACCCCTCCGCCTAACGATCGGCCTCTTTCCCATACCAGATCACCATCACAGTATCTTGAGCTTCATCGAAAGTTCTGCTGCACTGCTTTCTGGAGAAAGCTTGACGAAAGCCTTCTTTTTCCCATCCGGAGATATGAGGGTATTGACAGACTCTACCTTTACGTTGTAGAGCTCCTCAACTGTCCTCTTCACATCGCGCTTCGTCGCCTTCTTGTCAACTATGAAGACAATCTTGTTTTCGGACTCTATCATGTTGATTGCTTTCTCAGTTGCGACAGGATGAAGGATCGTCTCTCTCCTCAAGAAGCCACACCCCTGCTCAGCCTCTTGCCAAGGATCTCAAGTGAGGGCTCAACCCAGATCGTGAGCCTTCCAGGCTTCCCACCAGGAGCCAGGTCCTCTACGCTCAACTTTTGGGCAGTAACGACCTCAACTCCCGGGATGCTTCTTGCTGCCTTTGCGAGCTTGCACCTTCCACCCACGACGAGTAGCGGACCCCTTGGCGTCTTAATGCCTGTCTTGAGCCTTTTACGCTTCTCAAGACATCTGTCAAGCTCCTCTCTCAATCCCAACTTTTCCAGAAAATTAACGACGCTTACGGTCTTCTCGAGCGTCTCGGCCTGTCTGCTCACCACAAGGGGGAGCTGCCTATCGCCTATGATATGGCCCCTAGCCCTCACCAAATCCAGAGCTGCTGTAGCTGAAAGGGCGGATGCAAAGGCGAGTTCCTTCTCCTTCCTGTTGATCTTCTTCCGTATCATCTTGGCCACCTTTGGAGGATGGGTAGTGCGCCCCCCAACGGTCATGGATGCGAACTTCGCCACCCCAGTTCTCCGGATCCTAGGAACCCTTGCCATCCCAAATCCAACACCCCTCGACTCGGCCGTTGTCCTTTTGCCCGCCATCGGATCCCTGCCTTGGGGTTGCAACCTCCGAGTCAAAGAGGCGACTACAGCCCTATGTATGATGTCTTCTCTGATTGGTGTTTTAAAAACGCTAGGCAGGGCCACCTCTCCAACCTCGTTTCCTTCAGGATCAAGTACCTTTGCCGTTAGCAATGCTACAGCCAACTTCTATCCTCCCTGGGGGCTCGTCAGAGCTATTTCACTCACATTTGGAGCTATGGGCTCCTTTACTTGCCTCCTTGCCGAGATCCTGAGTTTGATCAAACGCTTGGCAGGTCCTGGAACCGATCCCTTTAGGAGGACGTAGTTTCCTGGAACCAGACCATACCTTATGAATCCGCCTGCAACATTCACCTTGCTTGGATCGTTGCCAATTGCAATGATAAGCTTGTTCCTGTCGGTCCTCTGCCAGAACCCTAGCTGTCCCCCTCTCGGAATCGTGTAAGTTACGGCGGATGGGTTCCAAGCACCCAATGTAGCTATGCTCCTCCTAGGTTTGTTGCTCTTCCTGTCCCTGATCTTAGCGCCCCGCCTCTTGATTACGCCAGCATACCCCTTTCCCTTCGATATGCTGAAGACATCTACAAACTCTCCTGGCCTTAGGACCTTGCTCACGTCCAACTCCTTCCCGAGGATTTGGATGCCATACTCGATCCTCTCGAGTGGATTTCCTCCACCGATCCCGATCTCGAAAACCTCGGGCTGCTTTCTCGCGTTACCCGACCTCGTTGGAAGGGTTGAAACTATCGCCCTGACCTCGACTATTTCCTGAGCGATGCTTCTGAGTTTTTCCAAGCTTCCGCCCTTGGTTTGTTGGATCCTCTTCCTTAATTCCTCTGGCAGTCTTTCAGCCCAAGCTTCCCCCAAACAGGTCAGGCCATATCCATTGTCTCCATATACCCTAATCCCCAAAACATGTAGGGGAGGCGTGTCCAAAACAGTCACGGGCGTGAAGATCTCCTTGCCCTTTAGGACTGAGAACTCGTTTGTCTCCAAAACATAGGCATGGGTCATACCTGCCTTGTAGCCGCAGAAACCTAGGAGGCGCGGTTGTCCTTCCACCTTTGGCCAGAACCTAGTCCTTGCTATGGGGGACTTGGCCCTTCCGAGAGGCCTGAATGCCAATGACCCCCTTCTGGGTGCCGAATACCTCCTATGACCCAAGCTTCGTCCCTTCCATCATCACGTTGAACACGGCCAGGCTCGCGATGACAGCTTCCTCTGTTCGAATAGTCGCTGTCCCTTGAAGCGGAACCGTGTTAACCACAACGTCAACAGCCCCCTCTAGATTAACGTTTTCCCTTGCCAAGATGCTGGCAACGCCCTCGTTCGGGGAGCCGAAAATCAAGAGAGCATTTTTCGAACATGCGAATAGTTGAGAGAGCGTTTCCCAGATTTCGACGACATTTTTGCCGTGCTTTGAGGTTGCGATGGCGGCACCGTACCTCTTACTGGAAAGGAGATTTCCAAGGCTTGACTTAAAAGCTAAAACACTGAAGCCCCAGTAGGTGCCCACCTTGTCCCTATCAACCACATCTCCAATCCCTCTAACTGGGTCGGTTATGATTGTGGTTATCCTGGCTCCCTCCCTTAGGGAGCGCATTACTCTTAGCGGACGCTCGACACCTATGGCTACGAAGGACCCTTCCCTGTCAGATGAGAGCACGATGCCTTCCCTGTACTCGCCAACACTAAGACCTGACATTCTCACCGCAAGAGGGTGATCGGGCGTTCTCAATGGCGGTAATATTCCGGCAAATCTTAGCTCTGGCTCTTTGCGGAAAAGACGCTTCCTGAGATATTGGGGCGAGGAAACATATTCTAGAATCTTGTAGACAAGCTTCTGTGCCTCCTTGTATTCTTTGGCTTCAGAGTCGAGGTAAACAACGATCTCTTCAACCCTGAAGATCGCAGCACCTCGAGCCAGCAGGCCTATCTTTGCTGTTTTTTCGCGTAAATGAGGAACGTCGCTGACGATGCTCGCGGGAACGGCTATAGATAAAGCGCATTTCCTGCGAGCAGGCTTTGAGGTGGCTTCGACCATTGGACTTCACAATTTTGCCCCGCTCAGGCCTTTGCAGGTCTTTCCCTAGCTAGGATGTTCTTACCTTCGACCTTGACCTCATATATTTTCAGAGGAAGTTTGGCAGGAGGGGTGAGAACCCTTCCATCCTCCAGATCGAACCTTGACCTGTGGTGGGGGCATTGCAGAATTTTTCCATCGAGCTTTCCACCTTCGAGCGAAAGCCCCAGGTGGGTGCACCTTCCAGAAAACGCATAAAACTTACCACCCACCTTTGCAATGATTATCTCCTCCATTCCAATCTTGGCCTTCTTGGTTCCTCCCTCTGGTATGTCATCAACCTTTCCAACGATTTCGAACTCGCCCATTTTACCTTCGCTCTGATGGGAATTGAGAGCAAATATAAAGGTGCGGCCGGATTTCAACTGCGAATAATAAAGGAATGCTTATATTCATATAACGGTGTTATAATGCACTATCGAGCATAATGTACAGCCAGAAGGTCATGGAGCACTTTCGTAATCCAAGGAATGTTGGCGAGATAGAGGATGCTGATGGTGAGGGGACTGTAGGAAATCCGATATGTCTTACGCCAGACTCTCTCGTTAGTTTGAATAGCAGCCTGACGCCTATCATGGATGCATCCGTTAATGCAAGAGTTCTTGGCCATGATGGAAATTACCATCGAATAAAAAAGGTAATATCAAGGCCCTACAAGGGAAGAATGTATAGAATCGTGGCCCATAATCTTGGATCAACTGTAGTGACTCCTGATCATCATATCTTGGCTATTAAGGCAAGTCATGTACTTAGAAAGTATCATTCCCGCATGAGATGCATACAAGACTGGTATGCTGCTGATGAGCTGAAAAAAGGCGACATCCTACTTTATCCAGTGATCAGGGAAACGGTCGATAAAGATTGGATTCCTATTGATGTTGGTGGACAAAAATATGATTTTAGGAGCAAAATGCTCTTAAGCAAGATTGCGGTTGACGATCACTTTCTAAGACTAGTGGGCTACTATCTATCTGAAGGCTATCTGCAAACTGAAAAAAGCAAGGGGAAATTTGGCTTCGTATTCGGCTCAAGAGGAAACACCTATGTTGAGGATGTAATACGTTGTGTTAGACACACGTTCGGTTTGAAACCTTCAGAAATCAGGAGGATTCGTGGTGGAATAAGTGTTAGCTTCCATAGTGCTGGGCTGGCAAACTTCTTTGCGAGGCATTTTGGACAGGGCGATGAAAACAAGCATATTCCTCATTGGATCATGCTATTACCCCCACGGAAACAAGCTGCAATCCTATGCGGTATCTGGAGAGGAGATGGTTATATTAACAATAAAGTTGCTAAGTTTGTCACAATATCGAAGAAATTGGCATTCCAGGTCAGGGATCTGCTTATCAGGCAAGGGATTATCATGAGCTTTCGAGAACAGCCCGAAAATGGCAGCCATAAGAGGATTTATTCGATCTGTGTGAGTGATGACAGTTCGCTAGCAAAATTGGGGAAAATACTTGATGTGGAACTCAAGATCCCAAAAAAGTTAAAAAATAATCATAAGGCTTGGTTTGATAATGGATACTTTCACGTTCCAATTTGGAGAGTAGAACAGATAGACTATGATGGCCCTGTCTACAATCTTGAGGTTGAGCACAGTCATTCATTCACTTCGAACTCCATGACGCTTCATAACTGTGGCGATATGATGACAATCTATGTGAAGATCAAAGACGAAAGGATCGAAGATATAAAGTTCAAGACTTTCGGTTGCGGCGCCGCCATAGCTACAAGCAGCATGATTACGGAGCTTGCAAAGGGCAAGACGATTCAGGAAGCTTTGAAGATAACGAGGAACGACGTGGCTGATGCGCTGGAAGGCCTGCCTCCAATCAAGATGCACTGCTCAAATTTGGCTGCAGATGGATTGAGAGCAGCGATCTTCAACTACCTCTCTAAGACGATGAAGCCGGAGGAGATCAAAGCCAAGTACGGACTGGAGCCTCCCAAAGCAGATGTTGAAGGATAGACATCATTGAGGCGTTAATTTCTTTAATACAACTGAGACAAGCTTCTTATCAAATCTCCTTTTTAACGAATTTTCGATCGGTAAAGTGCAAAAATTTGGCCATGGTTAAAATTTCTTACCGATCTTCGGGAACCTTGGTTCCGACCTCTTTGGCTCAGGTATTGGTGGAAGCACCTCCTCCAAGGCATAATTCGATGACCCGAGTCCATACTTCTCGGCAAACTGTATGACATTGTACGGATCCTTATATGGTCCATGTATCCTAGCGAATGGATGGAGGCTTGGGTCGTCATTCACTTCCAAGTTCTGTGAAACATTTTCCTTTAAAAGCGGCATGTTTGCAAGGAGGTCGAGTGATGCTTTGTCGACCGCAACGATGTCCCTAGAACCTAGAACACCCAAGTCCGGCAATATCTGCCCTGTTGTCATCCCCCAGCAGTCGCAGTACTCCGTTATGTTTGTAGCGACATTGATGTAGAACCTCTTGTCCTCCTCGAAGTGGGAAAGTACGAACTTCGTCGCGATCGCATTTATCTCGACAAATGAGAGGAAGTTCTCGGCCTTTATCTGAATGCAGCCATCTGTGTCCGCTATCATGCACCTCATGCATTGGTTGCATGTATCGAAATCAACTCTGAGATTTCCATCCTTGTAGCTGATCGCTTTGAATGGACAGGCCTTCACGAGCTTCTCTGCATCTTTTGACCTCTCCTTGTTCCAGTACTTGTCATACTGCATCGTCGAGTGCATCGCCCACCTCGTATCCTGGGTGAAACATCCTATCGCAAGGTTCTTGATTGCAGCCCCATATCCTATGCTGTTGTGCCCCTTCACATGGGAAAGGTCGACTAGAACATCAGCATCCTTTACATGCCCTCCCATCTTCAGTGTTTTCAGACCCTTGTAATTTACATCCTTCTCGACATAGTAACGGTCTGCAGGTCCTGCTACTGGAAGAATCGGGCAGCCCAGCACCTCAGGGGTATAACCCCTCTTCCATGCTTCAGGATACTGGTCGATGATGTCAACGATGTAAGGCCTCCCTCCGGCGCTCTTTATTGCACCAACGAGCCTTCCGACCAAGAAAGGGTTGACTGTAGAAAAACCGACATTGCTGCCTAGATGCATCTTAATGACAACGTTCTTGTCCTTGACCGCCTTCTTTATGCCAAGTTTATCGATTATGGCATCGAACTTTCCGACGAATGAGTGCTCCGGACTTGTAGAAACGCTCCTGACCGAACCAAAATAAACTATTGGCTTTGAAACCATGTCATGCCCCTTTTAACCCGATTTATTAAATTTAGCTGAATGAATGCCCCTGTTGATATACTTCCATTACATATCCTGGTACCTGAGCCAAACCAGCATCGGCCCTTTCTGGCGGTTTGCCCACGCATAGTAGGGGATCGCCATGAACTCAACTTGACGCGGGCTAGGTTTTGAGACAGGTTTGTAAAGCATCCCGCTTGACCAATCGGAATCAGACACCATGGCCTCTCCCTTCAGGACCACTATTCCATTTAGTAAGGAACCTTGCCAAATGGCCTCGATCTCGGAGCTGGAAGTGATCACAAGGTCCCAAGCATCAAACCCAGGATTGTCAACCTGTTCAACGCAGTACACAATTGGGCCCCTCCTCAGGGCCACCCTCCCCAAGTTCCCCTCGACGTTTGGATTGCTATCCAGTTTCTCAACGGGCATGGGTAATTTTAGATATATTCGATCCCCAACATTCCAAGGCCTGCGCAGCCTCAGGTAGCTTCCAGGACATGCCTCTGTGCTCTCCACATTTCCATCGACCCTGACGCTTGCTCCCCTGCACCAGCCTGGAATCCTGAGGAAGATGGAGAACTCCCTTTCCTCCCCAGGATCAAGTACAAGCTCCACCTCACCATCCCAGGGATATTCTGTACGCTGCTCAATGACCAATGGCTTACCTCCAAGCTCGATGTGCGCTACACTCTTTGCGTAGATATTGATCCAAACGCCCTCCTCTGAAAGGCTGTAGCATAATCCTGGAATGCTGGCGATCAACCTAGCAATGTTCGGCGGGCAGCAAGCGCACTCGAACCACTTTTGGCGCCGATGTTCCCCTCTGTCAGCTAGCGGATTGACATAGAAATATGATTCACCATCCAGAGAGATTCCGGAAAGAGCCCCATTGTAGAGAGCAAGCTCAACGATATCAAAAAACCTCCCCTCGCCAGTTATCAGAAACATCCTCCAGTTCCACATTGCACTCGCTACGGCAGCGCATGTTTCAGCATAAGCCATCCTGTTGGGCAGCTCATAATCCGCTCCAAATGCTTCTCCATCATAACGTGCGCCCGCGCCCCCAGTCACATACATCCTCCTTTCAGTAAAGTTTCTCCAAATGGTTTCCAAGGTGTGCAGTAGCTCCAATTCACCCGTCTCCATGTAGATGTCGGCAGCACCGCAATTGAGGTAAAGCGAGCGAACAGCGTGTCCCGTGATCTCGGTGAGTTTCCTGAAGGGCAGGTGGTCGATCAGGTTCCTGCTTCCACCTACGATGCCTTTTCCTCTGTTGTCAAGGAAAGATTTCGCCAACTCAAGGTACTCCCTCTTTCCAGTTGTGCGGTAAAGTTCGACAAGCGCCATCTCTGCCTCAGGGTGGCCGGGAGTACCTTCTCGCCTTCCCTGACCAAAGATGTTCAAAATATGGTCTGCAAGGCGGCAAGCTACATCGAGCGCTTTACTTTCTCCTGTTGCACGATGAAGGGCTATGGCAGCCTGCATGAAATGGCCAGCGCAGTAAAGCTCGTGCATATCCCGCAAATTCGTCCAACGTTCCTTCTTTTTATCGAAAGTGAAGTATGTGTCAAGGTAACCATCTTCCTCCTGAGCTGCAATGATAACATCGACAACATGCTTTACTAGGCTAAGCAATCCTTCGTTGCGCATTCCCGCGATCGAGAAGGCAGAGGCTTCAATCCACTTGTATACATCGGAATCATTGAAGAAATAGCCCTGAAAACCGCAAGACTGCATGCCCGCTGCTCTCCTGAAATTTGAGATGCGACCTGTTTCTTCGCACAGCTTGTGCTGCGTTGGCAAGGTGCACTCCTGGAGGAGCCTCAGGCGAGGAGCCCAAAAAAGATCTTTGAGCTGAACTGCCTCGATAGGAACTGGATGGAGTTTCGCATAAGGACTTGAGGATGTATCGACTACTAACGTGCTGAGCCCCATATGGGCTGACTCTCCATTTATCTTGTATGGAATTCCTTCTCTACCGTAATATGGTTTACTGGCTCCATGGAATCGGGCTTTGAGCGCGACATCACATTGTTTCCAGTTTCGAGGCTCTTGGTACCACAAATGCCTTGGCGCAAAAACGCTATTAGGATGGTAGAATTTATTGTGCATGAGGTAAAGAACTTTGGAGATGGAAGAGCTTATTTCCAGACTTCGCGGCAAATTTTTCCTTTCTTCGATGATGGGCTACTCAGATGGACGATTCTGTGCCCAGAGGGGTAAAGGATGTGCAATGGTTCAGCTTGGCGCCTACTTGGCAGAACCTCCAGCATTCGGAAAGGTGGAGTTTGTCCTTCCACCAAATCGAAAAGATTGCGTTAAATTCTTGGAAAAGGAGTTTGAGGAGGTAAACCGCCTTTTGGATACTATCGTATGTGCTAACATCGCTACTCCCAAACTCGAGTGGGGCTTGGAGGCATTGGAGTTCGTTTCAGAAGCTGGAGGAATTTTTGAACTTAACATCCATGGAGGATACGAACCCTACCTCAAGCAGGGAAAGATCAGAGCTATGGTTCTCCCAGAGAACAGGGGAGAGCTGTTTGAGTGGCTCGATGCCTTCTCCGACCTGCGCGTGCCCATGATAGTCAAGTTCCGCGAAGGGGTCATAGATGACTACACTCCCATTCTCGAAAGGGTCGAGCGGCTGAATGTACTAGTGCACTTCAACATTAGAGACGAAAAGACAGGAAGGCCAGACTTCGATTTCGTCAACGAAATCAAGAGAAGACACAGCCTCTTCCTCTTGGTGAGCGGCTACGTCCGGAGCCCAGAGGATGCGAGGAAGCTCTTCGAGGCTGGAGCTGACATGGTTGGGATAGCTGAACCTGCAATCCAAGATCCAGAATATGTGAAGAAGATTTCAGAGGGAATGTAGTTTCCTGTCCCTTAAATAGGTGATACCATTATTAACTTGCTTTCCCAAACCAGATGTTATGCGGGTCGCTCCTCGGGCTGTATTAAGCCCAAGGGAGATGGAACAGCTCAAGAGATGGTCCCGTGGTCGCTTCGCACTCGCCAGGCTTGTGCTACACTCCAAAATAGTTCTCGACGCAGCATAGGGCCTAGAGAACAGGCGGATAGCGAAGAGGCTGTGTACATGCTAGAACACCTTCTCCCTTTTTAGGAATCGCTTTGTCATCCATGTCGTAGAGGGGCAATGAAAGACGCTTCCCGTCCAGGAAGAAAGCATAGGATCGATCAGGAGAAGATAGACGAGATCAGGTATCCCTTCGTGTGGACAGCGAAGGAAGACGATATTCTGAGGAAAGTCATGGGACTCAGGCAGCTACAATCAAGTGAATCGCTTTCGTCATAATATCTCATCTTTTAGATACATCACACTATTCTGATAATTCAATTGATTCATTTTATCCAGAAGAAACAGGTTTAAATATTTTAGAGCCTTTAATCAAAGAGAACGGTATGGGTAAGACGATGATAACAATAAAGCTCTATGGACCAAGTGGCGCTGCGGAGCTAGAAACATTAGTCGATACCGAGGCAACATTCACAAAGATATAAAGGAGCCTTGCTTCAAAGATTGGCCTTAAACCCAAGAGGAATATATTGACACAGGTTGCTACTGGCGAGTTCGTATCTAGGAGTGCCGGGACGCTCGAAGGCGAGCTGGAGGGAGTTAAGGATGTGATACCTGTGGTCATTGGCGAAGACCACGAGCTAGCTGTGATCGGTTATACAACCTTGGAGATGCTCAGCTTCAAATTGAATCCGATCACAGAAAAGCTGGAATCAACCCATGCCGTAGAATATTGTAAATCATTGGTG
>CAZWAU010000084.1:0-2550 GCA_964631995.1 uncultured Nitrososphaerota archaeon | reverse complement strand
GATCAACTACATCCATCGGCGTGTTGGAGATTTTGATGTATACTTCGTGGCTAATCGCCGACGGCGTTCCGAGGAACTAGTATGTACCTTCCGCGTTGAAGGTAAACAGCCGGAACTCTGGAACCCTGAGAACGGCGAGATCACGCCAATGCCAATATACGAAATACTGGATGGGAGGGTGCGCCTACCTCTTCGGTTGGGTCCAAATGGATCAGTTTTCGTGGTGTTCCGCTCGCCTCCGCTCGCGCAAAGTCTTCACAAGGTGGAAAAGGATGGCAAGACGGTGCTCGGAACAGATCCATTTATTGTTCCTGCGCCCGGCTTGTATCCCGACGTGACCAACAATTTTACAATCAGTGTCTGGGTGAAGCCAGAGGTTAACGCTTCTTTGCCAATCGGCCAGCAATTCTTTCCAGGTCTCTCGGGAGCTTGCTGGGTGTTCTATCCGCCCGAAGGCGAGGAAGTTTACGGAAAGGGGCATGTAGCATGTGGGTTAGCTGCTGGCCGGAATGGCATAGTTGTGTACGAGCGAGGCCGTGGCGAACCTAAAGCCGTGCTGGCAGTTCCAATGCCACTTGAGGGTTGGACGCACGTAGCCATTATCTACAGAGAAGGTACGCCATCTTTGTACGTGAACGGAAAGCTAGTTCATGAAGGCCAAAGGTCAGATGGAGTTATCCATCCTGGCATTGGAGAGCCTTATCAAGGTGTATCCAGCGTAACGCAACCTGCATACTCAATTGGCGATATGAGCGACCCGGAGTTATTTACCGAAGCGCTCGAGGAAGACCGCATCAGGAAATTGGCGGCGATCGGGATGCCTAAACCGGAGGAGCCACCTTCATTGGAATTGGTGGGTGATGGAAAGGCTGAGCTCCTCATCTGGCAAAATGGTATTTACACCTTGCTCGACAGACAAGAGAAGAGCCTCACACTCCAGATCTCAGATATAAAACAACCCATAGATATTGTCGGACCTTGGCGTGTCAGCTTTCCGCCGAACATGGGCGCGCCACAGGAGGTGACGCTCCCCAAGCTGATGTCGCTGCATAAACACCTCGAAGAAGGTGTCAAATATTTCTCTGGCACAGCAACATACCATAAGCAACTAGATATCCCAGCCAACTTTAAGGCAGACGGAAAGCGGCTTTACCTAGATCTAGGGAGGGTTGAGACGATTGCCGAAATACGACTGAACGGCAAACAGCTGGGCATCTTGTGGAAGCCACCCTACCGCGTAGACATCACGGATGCTGCTCACATCGGAACCAACGATTTGGAGATCAGCGTCACAAATGTGTGGGTCAACCGCCTCATCGGCGACGAGCAGCTGCCACCGGAGAATGAGTACGGTGCTCCTTGGGAGTTCGGACAAATGAGCGACGTGATTAGAAAGTTGCCGGATTGGTACGTTCAAGGAAAGCCAAAACCTCCAGGTGGTAGGGTCACATTCACGACCTGGCGACTTCACAACAAGGACTCCCCACTACTTGAGTCTGGATTCATCGGGCCAGTGCGGTTGTTAACAGCTGTACGGCGAACAGTGGAATATTAATTCCATGTAAGCAAGCACTGAGAAATTCGGTACAAAGGTCGTAAAGTAAGGGAAAACAAGAGATTTTTTCTAAGGATTATTTTTAGGGTGTTCCCTTCTTGCAAACGGATAGTCGATTTCATACAACATATAGGCATTGAATAGCTCTTTGGTATCTTTGTCAATAAGAGTGCGCGGTAGAGGATCGGCGCTTTTATATGGTAGAATTGACATCGTGTTACCAACCTTAGCTCCCTTTCGTGTAATCTAATGAGTCTGGTGATGAGTGAGCAGAACAGATCCTGCTGCCATTGAGAAATAAGCTAAAAAGGACGAAATTGCTGTTAAATCACGTATGAGCGCGAAATCTATGTCTGGTGCTGAAGTGGTAGCGGCTCTCGCTAGGAGACGAGCTTCCACAAGGAGGTTTAAGACGGAAAACATTAGGCTCAGGTTGATAATCGATATATTGGAAATAGCAAGGCAGGCCCCTTCAGGGGCCAACAAGCAGCCATGGAGGTTCTTAGTAATAAGCTCAACTAGGCTCAAGAGTAAGGTTCGAACGGCATGCGAAGAGGGAGAAAAGGAATTCCACAGCAAAGCGCCTCGATGGATGAAACGGTGGATGCGTAAGAATAAAATCACGTCAAGCAAACCGTTCCTTACTGAAGCCCCTTATATCGTAGTCGTATGCTCGGATACGAGGGCTCCATACCACGTTCAGTCAACGTGGATTTCTATAGGCTTCATATTGCTAGCTGTCGAGGGAATGGGCCTTGGAACCTTGACATACACGCCTTCCGATACCTCTGAGCTAAGGAGGATTCTCAAGATACCCAAGGAATTCAGCTTGGAGGCCGTGTTACCAATCGGCATACCGGTCGAGTCTAAGGTCAAGCACAGGAAAGGCCTTAGAAATTTGGTATACCTAAATGCATGGGGTAGGAGGCAACTCGAGTCGAAATGGAAAAATCTTGCTTTAAACAGCGCAAGGGAAAGTTTGGATTATTCGGATA
>CAZWAU010000083.1:0-5111 GCA_964631995.1 uncultured Nitrososphaerota archaeon | reverse complement strand
ATGCGCCATTCCAATGCGAAAAAGAGCAGCTAACGCTGTCTGCTATGTTCTACCAATTATAGCAAGTTTATCCCATGAAAACAGACGATTTAGAGCGAAACTTTACAGAAATAGGAGTTTAGTGCACTTCCTCTTTGAGTTATTCGTGTGTAGCATAGGAAAGCGAACACTCCATCCTTCCAAAATGGATCGACATCGATAGGGTATACACACATTCTAGAGCGGTAAAATGCTCCATGGCTTAGCAGAGAGAGAAGCAACACGGAGATCCAGCCTTGAGACACTTATCTTATATATCTCCATCTCTCGAAGTGCTGGCGGTATATCTTGAGTTTCCTGTTGGGAGAACTCACTTGGCCTGAAGCTCGATTCCTTCTGATGCAAGCCAAAGCAGCCATAATCCCTGTCGGAGGATTGGTACAGCATGGTCCTCATCTTCCTTTGGAGATGGATTCGCTTGCAGCAGAGTACTATGCGCGCCAAGTAGCGACAAGGCTCTACCCCTACATAGTTGTAACACCAACAATTTCCATCGGCATAGGAGAGAAGTATTTATCAACGCCTGGAACGCTGACGATAAAGCAAGAGACTTTTTCAAACATGGCATTTGAAATGGCGGCTAGCCTTTCGAAGCACAAGTTGAAGAAGATTGTATTTTTTAACTGCAACCACGAGAACAAGCAGGCTCTTGAAACAGCCATCCAGCGCTTGAAGAAAGATCTTGGTTTGGAAGCCTTGGCCATACATATACGCGAACTTTTCCCGGATGGAGGCGAGGAATACCTGGAGAGCAAGTCATGGCAATATGCTTCCGAGTTCGAAACTTCAGAAGCGCTATTCATGTTCCCAGAGAAGGTGAAGAAGGATAGGATTGTAGGTTCTGATGATGCGCTTGGTGTAGAGGGAAAGGCGTCGCTTGCTACGCCTGAAAAGGGTAAAAGGCTGGTAGATTCGATCGTAAACATTGCCGTCAGACTAACGGAAGATTTCATGTTGCATTGACCAACCTCCAAAGTCGAATTGATAAATAAACCAACCTTGCTAACTAAGGATTTCTAACGCCTTGCTGCCCTTGCTTGTATTAGGAGAAAAATTCCTACGCCTACGATGATGAAAAGCCAAGCGATCATACCATACCTTGCCCAGAATGGCACCGACACGAAGAATCTCATGTTCTTCTCGGCCTTGTTGCCAGCAGCATCGATGGCCAAAAGATTCAGTAAATGCTCCCCATCAGAAAGATTGGTCAAGTACTTTTCACCACTCATATGATCAGAGAGCGTAATTCCATCGACTCGGATCTCGGCTTTGCTGATCGCGCTAATGTTGTCAAAGCACTCCCAAATGACAGTCACGAAGGAGCGATCGATCGTTTGCCCATCCATAGGCGACGTTATGTTGACGGTAGGTGGAACACTATCGTGCACGAAGGCAACGCTCTTTACAATAGTTGGCCCCCTCAGATCGACAACATAAACCCTAGCCTCGATCTGCCCTTGGCTCCGAAGAGTCAGGTTGTAGCTCCTCCGATCCTTGTCCAACGATGCCGTATCTTGGTACTCGGAGGACCAAAACTTGATCAGCTTGATCGGTCCAGTAGCATTCCAGACGATATTCACGAAAGAAGCGTTTGTAAAGGACCCTTCCTTCGGAGAAACGATGACCAAATCTAAGGAAGCCGTAAGAACCGTCACTGTAACGGAATCCTCTGCGCTTTCATCAAGTCCTCCAACCACCCTTACCAGTATCTTCCTTGAGCCATTTTCCAAGCCAAACAGGTAGTAGGAGCTCTTGGAAGGATCAAGATCCGTCTTGAAGGCCTTTCCATCAACATAAATCTCCGTCCTGTTTACCTTACCGCTTAAGGACCATCTTAATTCGAAGTCGGGATAGGTGTATGCACCATTCTGTGGAGTTATTATGGCGACGCTCAGCTGTTCATCAGCCTGGACCTGCCTTGGGCATATTAAGATGAAGAAGAATAAAATGGTTAGCGAAGCTTTCCTCATGGTTCATCTCGAAGGTAGCGAGCTGTTCAAGCCTTTTTTAAAGTTCCTTTCTCGTAAAGTATCTTGACCGCTTCACAGGCAACTTTGGCGCACTCACTCTCTCCAGAGATTGAGACCTGGCCAGTAACCCTGTTTGCAAATACCGCCATTATCGCACCAGACCTTAGACCAAAGAGCGAGGAGAGCACGAAAAGAAGGCTGCTCTCCATCTCGAACCCAAGAACCCTCGCCCTTCTTAAGTCCGGAATTATGTCGTCCATCCAAGATTGCCAATACCCGCCAAACCCCTCCCTTCCCTGACCACAGTAGAAAGAATCGGTAGATGCCACATAACCCACATGGTACCTGAAACCAAGGGACTCTGTTGCCTCGATGAGTGCCATCGTCGTCTCGATATCTGCAGCGGCCGGATACTCAGGCCTAACGTACTGCTTGCTGGAACCCTCCAACCTTACAGCTGCGCTCGCTATGACGAGATCGCCGCATGCTATGTTAGGCTGGATGGCACCCATCGAGCCAACCCTGATGAAAACCTGGCAGTTGCATCTGGATAGCTCCTCCACAGCTATGCTTGTGGATGGAGCGCCTATGCCTGTTGAGCAGACCGATATTGGATAAGGCCCGATCTTGCCAGTTTCGACAATATAACCCCTGTGCCTGGTTAACTCTCTGGACTGGCTCCAAAATGCCTTTATCTTCTCTACTCTCTCTGGATCGCCTGGCAAAAGAACGACAGGTGCTACCTCTCCGCTCCTCACACGGACATGATATTGCCTTCCTTCCTCGCCAGAAGGTTTCGCTTCAAAACTTTCTCCCTTCAACTTAGCACCTCACCAGATGGCCAAAAATCCCCAATATTTCACTTTCACCAAGGTATAGACTATTTTGTACTAGGGAGGGGGAAGAATGAATGCATAGGAGCTTATAAGCAAATTTGGTAAAAGGTGAATGTGAAAAAGATGAATACCGTTGGGAAATATGTCGCAGCCCACCTGACGATATACCGGGATGGTTCGGTCAGCATAGCAAGTTTGCCATCCCAGGAGATGGTGACTGTGGAAGTGGAGAGAAAAGACTCAGATCTGGGTTCGGTTATAGTGAGCGTAGACATTTCCATAAGGAATTTCGGGCATGGAGTCAGACTCGAACCTATGTGAAGCGCGCTATCAAAGGAGGGCCAATCTTCTCGCAGATTCGCTAATCTTGCTTAGTAGCGCCTCGTTTAGCTCAGAGCCCACATCACGCAGCGCTAGCAATGCAGCACCTATCGTTGCATTGAATCTTGGACTAACTAAAACAGCCTTCGGCGCGACCTTCATAATAGTACTTCTCATAGGCCCCAATACTAGCTCTCCAGCGTTTAGGACCCCTCCTACAAGGGCAACATCGCAGCGTTCGTTCTCCATCCCGAGCTTTTTTATAACCGCAACGGCGTGTCTCCCGAGTTCCTCCCCTGCTATTTTTAGTATGTTTATAGATACTTCATCGCCTTCCCTTGCACTTTCAGTTACGAGAGGAGCCAGCGATGCGATCTCGGTCACGCCCATCTTCTCCACGTAAATCTTGTGTATCATGTCATCTATTGATGTCAGGCCATAACGTTTCCTTATCTTCTCTTGGAGGATAGTCTCAGGACCCCTTCCATCGAACGCCCATAAAGAGGCCGTAATCGCTCTCCTCCCAATATCGTAAGCACTTCCCTCGTCCCCCACTATCGATCCCCATCCCCCAACTCTAACAGTCCTGCCAGCATCGTCCATGCCTGCTGCCATCGATCCAGTACCGCCGTTGACGATTACGCCCCTCTTTCCACCAGTTGCTCCATACAACGCTATGAGTGAGTCGTGCACAATCATAATGCGCTTGGCGATTGGAAGGTTTCCAAGGGCTTCGTTAAGAGCCTTGACATCGTAGCTGCAATCAAGTCCTGCCAACCCAGCGCAGGCCACCAAGCAGTCATTACTTCTAATCCCACTGCTTTCAAAAGCTCTTCGAGCAGCCTCCATTAGAGCAGTTCTGGCACCATCTACGCCTACGACATGGTAATTTGAAGGTCCGCTTACGCCTACAGCCAAGATCTCTCCAGACAAGGTCGAAATCACGCACCTTGTTCTGGTTGCGCCCCCATCAAGCCCCAGTATGAAGTCGGCCATTCTAACCGCCTACAAGGCAGTTCTTCAAGGGTATATATCACGCTCGCCAATTCTTCGGAAAATTAGATTTAAGAAGAAATTGCCTGTTTTTCCCTTTTAGCCCAAAATTTAGGCATATCCTGGCATTCGAAAAATCGTAAGGTTCACAGGCATTGCCAGCATCAAAGGAGGCTGTGCAAGGCTCTCTTAGAAATAATGGATCTAACCGCTAAAGCAAGAGGGGCAAATTCCGATATAACATAAAAAAATTCTATGAAAATTTCTATTATAATTTATATATCATTTTATCCTAGAATTTTTCCACTTAAAACATTGCATAAATCGATGGGATCTTAATACTCCAAAAAATCGTATGCTTCAAATTAACGAAGGCGCAAAGATTGGATGCTTTTTATCGCCCCTTTATTCCGAATAACTATATTGGCATTAGATTACATGCTTTTCAGGAATTTTGCAATGGGGTAGAGCTCATTCGGAGCACGATAAAATTTGGCATGAATAGGTTTGTAGCCAGCAGAATGGGTTAGGGCAAAATGATCAGCTTAATCAAGGCCTATACATTCGCTGATTTTGGCTAATTTGTCACTGCTGCGATTCTAAAACTAAGGAACGCTCATCCAAAAATGCCTTCGGACCTATATGCCCACAGATCAATCCTCTTAATGCCATTATTCAGATCATGTCTGAGTGCATGGACCAAGCCCTCATGCTCTTGAAAATCCTACTAGAGCTTCAAAATCTTTTTCCTAGGAAAATGCAGTATTTGGAAAGCTTTGCTGACTAACCTTGCTTCAGGACGTTTTTCTCCAGTCATTGCGCAAGGTTATTTGCGCTAACAAATTCTCTCGGGAAAGATATTTATGCAAGGATGCTTGCATAATAAGCTATGACTGTGACACAAAAATCTACTATGGCTGATGTTCTTGCTTCAGATGGCCTCAACCTAAAC
>CAZWAU010000082.1:0-8556 GCA_964631995.1 uncultured Nitrososphaerota archaeon | reverse complement strand
GGTCTATAGATACGAGCATGGGTTTCACTCCGCTTGAGGGCCTTGTTATGGGAACGAGGAGCGGGGACATAGATCCATCCATAATATTCTACATGATGAGCAGGGAAAAGCTTCAATCCGAGGAAGTTGAGGACATGCTGAACAGGAAAAGTGGCTTGTTGGGAATATCGGGTATTAGCAACGACATAAGGGATATTGAAAAAGAGGAAATGAATGGCAATAGGAGAGCCAGGCTTGCTCTTGAGATCTTCACCTACAGGGTCAGGAAATACATCGGTGCTTATGCTGCAGCTATGGGAGGGCTTGATTCTGTCGTGTTTACAGGGGGTATAGGGGAGAATGATCCAAAGATCAGGTCGATGATATGTGAGGACCTCGGTTTTCTTGGAATAGAGCTTGATGAAAACCTCAACGTAAAAGCCTCGAGGGAAGCGAGGATCATCAGTTCCGGAGGTTCTCCTGTAAAGGTGCTTGTCATACCTACAGATGAGGAGCGCGTCATAGCTATTGAGACCCTGAAGTTGGTCAGGGGGAAGGTTTACAAGAACCTAGACTCGTAATTCCCTCGAAAAGATTTCGATTGGTCTTGCAATGATTTATTTATCAGTACTTAGGGCTTAGGGGCTCTGGCTGCGTGGTGGTTTGAAGCTCTGCATATTCGAGGATGGGAAATACGGGAATCTTTACCCCCTAGCATATACCAGGCCGGTCTTCGACCTTAGGTGCGGCAGGACGAGAATTTACGAGAAGATCAAGAGAAGCTATCCAGATGCAAACATCGTTTATTTCATGAGGAGCTACCTCGAACCCGTTTTCAAGGCAAGGCTCGATGGAGAGGTCAACAAGATGGAAGCTCTCAAAGGAGATGATGTGTTGTTTGTGAATGGAAGGCTTCTAGCCTGGGCTGGAACACTGAAGCCGTTGGGCGATGAATTCGTGGCAGTAAAGGGAGAGGATGTGGTTTATGCGAGAGCAAAACGCGAAAGCGTTGAAGGGGCGGCTACAAAAAGCTTGGAGGAGGTTCTCCAGAAGTTAAGGGCTAGATTAGGCTCGGTTGAAATCGAGGCCGATCTTGTCGAATACCCTTGGCACCTTGTTAAGCACAACGCGAGGGCAATTAATGACGATTTTCAGTTCTTAACCAGGAAGGGAGTTTTTGGAAGGATGAGCGCAAAGGCAGAGATATGTGGAGGGGAGGACAGAGTGTACATCGCCGATACGGCCGAAATCCACCCTTTCGTAGTTCTGGATGCCAGCGGCGGACCTATAATAATCGATGGGCAAGCGAAGGTTTTCCCATTCAGCAGGATCGAGGGACCGTGTAGCATAGGTAGTGGCACAATGATATTAAGGGGAAACATAAGGGAGGAGGTATCGATAGGCCCTGTGTGCAGGGTTGGAGGGGAAGTTGAGGCAAGTATAATCCATGGCTACAGCAACAAGTACCATACTGGGTTTCTGGGGCACGCATATGTGGGAGAGTGGGTCAACATAGGCGCTTTGTCTACAAACAGCGACCTCAAGAACGACTATAGCAATGTGGAGGTCTATGTCAACGGCAAGATGGTCGACAGCGGCGACAGCAAGGTTGGATGCTTCGTCGGGGATCACACAAAGTTCGGCATAGGCTGCCTCCTAAATACGGGAACGGTAGTAGGTGTATGTTGCAGCCTGCTTGGTGGAGATGTTCCTCCAAAGTACATTCCAAGCTTCACATGGTTCGTGAGAGGGAGGATCAGCAGGGGATCTGGCTTTAGGAGGACGATGCAAGCGGAGAAAAGGGTGATGAACAGGAGGGGAGTTGAGATGTCCCAATCCTATTTTGAGATGATGCAGCATGTTTATGATGAGACGAAAAAAGAGCGGGAAGATATAATAACCAGAGCCAAAGGTATGACCGCGACCGAGGCTTAGATGTATGAGTGTAGAAGAAAGGGTCAAGAAAATAATCGCTGAGCAATTCCGCATCAAACCGGAAGACCTTAAGCCTGAGACATCGTTCACAAAGGACCTGATGGCCGAGTCGATCGATACGGTCGAGCTCTTGGCGGCGCTGGAGGAAGAGTTTGGCTTTGAAATACCCGATGAAGATGCGGAGAGGAACCAAACGGTAGGGCAGGCCATCGAATATATGAAGAGAAAGGTTGCGGAGAAGGAAAAGCTGAAACTTTAGGAAAGCGCTTAACTGATTGGAAATGCCTTTACGCATCGGCGTGGATGTACTTTCCATCGACAGAATCCGAATGGCTACCGAAAGAAGAGGAGAAAGATTTCTGCAAAGAGCTTTCACTGCAAATGAGGTCCGGGAGTGCCTTTCCTCGAGCAACCCTTACCCTTGTCTTGCTGGAAAATTTGCAGCAAAGGAGGCGGTGTATAAGGCGCTCCAACGTGCACCTGTTTCAGGGCTCAGGTGGAGGGAGATAGAGATCTTGACTGAAGAGGAAAGGCCAAATGTAAAGCTGAACGGTAAAATGGCAGAAGATTCGTTTAAAAAAGGAATTGGGGAAATATGCGTGTCCATAACCCACGACATGAGGAGCGGGACCGCCATCGCGGTTGCTCTTGCTGAGCATTCAGAAGATCGTAGCCTTGGCTTGTCCATTGGTAAGAGAGGTGGTGTTTATTGAAAAAGTTGCTAAGCGATTCGTTGTGGGTTTGGGAAGGTCCGTATATCGATCCGCTACTTGGTCCATCGATCTATGGTCTAGGCGAAGCTTCGAATTACTTCCATGCCTGCAATGTCATCTACCTTTATGGGCCAAACGATGATGTCGCGCTTACAAAGCTGAAGCCTTTCAAGAAGGTCGTCTGCGATATATCGAAATGGAAGTTCAGGAAAGGTAAGGACCTATCAGATCTTTGCGGATCTTACCACGATACCTCTCCAGGTGTTTCGCGCGATGAAGCGTTGAATCTGAGCAAAATTTCTCTGAAATATGGCAATATAGATGGGGGAATTATCGACGACCTTAGCTCAACTTACATATCACAAGGCAAAATGGGTCCAGAACAGCTAGCTGAAGTCCATCGCTCGCTGAAGGCACATAATCCGCGCCTTAAGCTCTACTCGGTCATATACTCTTCAAACCTTGATCTTGATCTTGCTTCATATGCACCTTACATGGACATCTTGACACTTTGGGTCTGGGAAAATACTCGAGACCTTTTGGAAATCGAGAACCACGTTAGGAGGTGCAGGAAAAAATTCCCAGGAAAACCGATCCTTGTCGGCCTTTACCTCAGAGATTATCCTACATCGCAAGCGATGCCGATGGACCTTCTCAAATTTGAATTCGAGAAATCGGCAGAGCTCTTGGATAGAGGCGAGATAGATGGGTTCGTGATCCTTGGCGGCTTCCTCTTGGACAAACACCCAGAGCAAGCAAAATGGGTCCGGGAGTTCCTAGAGGAAAGATATCTGGTAAAGGGGCATTCTTCATAACCCGAGAAGAACTACAGGTTTAGGCTTTCGAAAACACACTTGGATTGGCCACATAATTTGGTCTTTCTCCCCTAATGACCGCAGCAAGGTCTTTCACTAAAATCACATCTCCTCGCGAAAGCGCTTCCTTGGTGAAGGCAGCTATGTGTGGAGTAAGGAGGACATTGGGTTCTTTCAGAAACGGATGGTCTGGAGGCAGTGGCTCGTTCTGGAAAACATCCAGAGCTGCTCCCGCTATCTTCCTTTCAGCCAATGCTTGGATCAGCGCTTCCTCATCTATCAAAGGTCCTCTGGCGGTGTTCACTATAACCGCTGTGGGCTTGAGTAGACCAAGTTCCCTTCTTGATAGGATGTGCTTCGACCTGTCTGTAAGAGACGCATGGAGGCTTACCACATCGGAACATTTGAGAAGTGAGTCCAGGTCGACAAGCTTGACACCAAGTGAAGATGCCTTCTCGAGATCGATATATGGATCGTAGGCAACGACCTGCATCTCGAAAGCGATCGCCCTCCTTGCAACCCTCGAGCCTATTGCGCCGAGGCCGATTATGCCTAAAGTCTTGCCCGCCAGCTCAATTCCTTCTAACTCCAACCCCTTCCACTCACCTTCCCTGACCGACCTGTCCGCAAGCGTCAACTTCCTGATGAGCCCAAGCAAAAGCGCGAAGGTGTGTTCAGCTACCGAAATGGCATTCGCACCAGGTGTGTACGTAACTACGATGCCCCTTGCGGTTGCAGCCTCCAAGTCTACATTGTCAACGCCAACTCCATGTCTTGAGATGACCTTAAGCCGCTCAGATTTCTCGATCATATCCCTTCCAAATTTGTTTCCACCCAAGATGATTCCAGTGCAATCTTTGACGAGTTCTGCAAGTTCATCATCTTTTATGAACCTTGGTGCTACTGATATCTCCCCGACATTGGCCAGGATCTGCAATGATTCTGGGCAAAGCCTATGGCGCAGCACAACGAGGATCTTTGGTTTCATCTTATCTTTCTCCTTCCGCCTAATCGCTTCTTTAATAAGATAGGGTTATCGATGGTCCAATTTATGACCATTATCGCCTTTCGCAAGGTTGGAACTACTTGTCAACGATTGGTATGCTGGTGCCGCAGGAAGGGCATTTTTTGTCTTCGGTGATGTTCCACTTGATAACTGAAAACCCCCACCGCTCTATTAGAAGCTCGCCGCAACTTGGGCAGTATGTATTCTCGGCCAAATGGCCAGGAACATTTCCACCATAGACGTACTTCAAGCCAGCATCCCTTGCAACCTTTACGATGCTCTCTATCGACTTTATGGGCGTAGAAGGAAGGTCGAGCAACTTGTAATCTGGATGGAACCTTAGGACGTGAAAAGGAGTTTCCTGCCCCAAGTTTTCCACGATCCAGCCTGCTAGCTTTTTGGCATCCTCGATCGAATCACCATACTTGGGCACGATCAAGTCTGTGATCTCCAAGTGGATTTTTTTCCTCTTCATCTCCTTGAGCGATTCGAAGATCGGTTCAACGCTTGGAGCCTGAGCAAATTTTCTGTAGAACTCTTCGTTGGCATTCCCCTTGAAATCGACTGTAGCAGCATCCAAGTGAGGGGCTATGGCATCTACCGCCTCGGGTGTCATGTAACCATTCGTAACGAATGTGTTCTTCAATCCCTTGCCATGTGCTATGCGCGAGATATCGAAGGCCCATTCAAAGAAGATTGTTGGCTCTGTGTATGTGTAACTTATTGCGGAGCAGCCATGGCTCAGAGCTTCCTGGACCACTCTCTCTGGAGGAAGATACCTGCCAACTATCTCTTTCTCTTGGCTTATCGACCAGTTCAGGCAGTAGCTGCAAGCAAAATTGCATCCGATCGTTGCGACCGAGTATGTGGTTCTTCTTGGAAGGAAGTGGTAGAGCGGCTTTTTCTCCATTGGGTCGGCGTTGGCCGCTATTGCCTTTGCGTAGTTGAGCGAGTAAAGTTTGCCATCGATGTTTTTCCTCACCCTGCAGAAACCAGTATTGCCACTTTTGATGTGGCACCTTCTGGCGCAGAGGTTGCACTTTATTACATCATCTCCAAGTGGGGTGAAGAGCATTGCTTCGTGAAGACTATCCTGCATATTGCCTTATCCGACCCTTTATTGAGTGAAAGGGTTGCCCTTAACTGTATCTTCTCCAAGGTGCGAGGCAAGGCCAACTTTCCTGCTATCTTAGGCCCATACTTAAACGCGATTGGGCTATCTGGCAGGCTAAAAGCAATGCACGCTTTGGATAAATGCTTTTAGATTTCATATAACACCTTAGAATCGATGTGGGCCCTGAAACCTAGCGCACTGGCGGTCTGGAGAAACAAGGAAGTAAGGAAAAGGCTCGATTGGTACTACAGGGTCATGGTGGATGCCATGCCAGCAAAATTCCTAATCTGCAGGAAACTTCCAGCCGAATATGTGCCATGGTCGGATGAGGAGGAGCTCTGGAATGAGCACGAACGCCTGGTTCATGAGTTTACGAAGCTACATACTTCGATCTTAAAAGGAGATACCAAGCTCGAGAAGTTACAGACACCTGAAAAGAATTTCATGAGTTTGAAGGCAGAGATATTGAAGAGGATTTTAAGCAGTTGCCACCTTTGCGAGAGAAGATGCGGAGCTAACAGGACTGGAGGTGGGAGGGGGTATTGCAGACTCGATCACCATGCTCGGGTTTCAACTTGGTTCCATCACTTCGGCGAAGAACCCCCGCTCGTTGGTAATGGAGGAAGCGGAACCATTTTTTTCACATCTTGCACCTTCTCTTGTGTCTCATGCCAGAACCACGACATCTCGACGAACCCAGAAAACGGTGTAGTCGTTGACAGCAGAAGGCTGGCGTCGATCATGAAATCCCTCAGAATCCAGGGGGCATCAAACATAAACGTAGTTGGAGGGGAACCAACTATGCATGCTGCCATAATAATCGAGGCTCTGAATTACCTTGACATCAATGTGCCCTTTCTTTGGAACAGTAACATGTACTGCAGCCTCGAGTTGATGAAAATACTTTCGGAAATAGTGGACATATGGCTCCCTGATTTCAAGTACGGGAATGACGATTGCGCCCAACGAATCTCCAACGTTAAAAACTACTTCTCGATCGTTTCTAGAAACCATGAGATCGCGAGCAGGAATGGCGACATGATCATAAGGCATCTCGTTTTGCCTGGACACATTGAGTGCTGCACTAAACCAGTTCTCGATTGGATCGCTGGAAAAATTGGCGGGCGCGTCCTAGTAAACATTATGGAACAGTACCGACCAGAGCATCTTGTGGCGCTTCACCCTGAAAAGTACCCAGATATCGCAAGGAGGTTGACACGTGAAGAGATCGAGAGGGCCTATGGCTACGCCAGAGAACTCAACCTTGTCTTCGAGCCCGTCTCTTAGGCGCCATCTTTCAGGAAGGTCGATGAATAATCTAAATAGACCCAGCATATTCGGTGTGCTTGACCAGCATTGGTCATAGCAGGAAAGGTGTTCAGAACGAGAGAGTACGTACCATTGACCGAACTAGCCAGAAGATTGAAAGGGTACAGAAGGGAGGTTCCATTGAAGGAAAACGAAAACGAGCTTCTTGTCACTGAGATAGGGGATCTGAGGATCCAGGGCGATAGGCTTGATGGAGTTCTATTCAGAGATGTTCCTTTTGTAATTAAGCGCAGGGGAAAGGCCGTAACGGCCGTGAGGACTGTTGAGATCTACTTCGTCTTTTTCGACTCTGAAAGGCAGACGTTCCTTCTCGTCGTTGAGAAAAAGGCAACTGCAAACTGGGCTGCGAACCTCTTGAGTGAGATCATATTCGTTAGCCTCGGTGGAATAGTTGAGGCAAGGATCGCGCCAAAGCTTCTCAAGAGTTACCACGAACAGAACTCCGAGGGAACGAAGGTTGTGTTCTTCGACGATGTCGACCTGCCAAACATCAACAAACTTTCTCTTTACGGACCCTCACTTTCTAACACTTCTCTGTACTCGGAGTACCTGTCCCATGGTAACCTTTGGTATGTCGTCATCACATCGAGGAAGAGAGATGTGGTCGTGGGAGTCACCAGAGATGCTGTCGTGACCGTTTTCAGCAAGATGGATCTTCCGGCATTCGTCGATTATGTCTTGGATGAAATAGTAGATTTGATCAAGAGATCGGGTTCGGGGGACAGGAGCGCCTAGGTCCGGCTTTCTCCCAATATTCTCTCCAGGATCGACTCGTAATCCTCCTGCTCTATGGCATCCATCTCCCTCAGTTTTTCAACTACGTCGCGTATCGATACCAGAGCATGCAGGCGCACGCCATTACTTTCAAGAAACTCCTTACCTCCCTCAAGCCTGTCAAGTAGCACGACGGCATGCTCGACTAGCCCGCCCTCAAGCCTGATGGCCCTCGATGCATCAACGAGGCTGTGTCCAGTTGTCACGAGGTCGTCTATCAAAACGACTCTGTCACCAGGCATGAGGATTCCCTCAACCATCTTCTGTGTCCCATGTTTCTTTGTATCCTTTCGAACGTAAAGGAATGGTTTTTTCATCTTGTAAGATAATGCTCCTGCATAGGGGATGCCGGCGGTCGGCACAGCTCCGATCCTTTCAAACTCGATCCTAGAAACGATCTCCTCAAGCATGTCAACCGCTGATGCAAAGGAAAGGGGCTCACCTGGAATCAGCCTCAGGTCTAAGTAGTAAGGACTTATTGCCCCGCTTGCAAGCTCGAAAACTCCGAACTTCAGCGCGCCTGTTCTAATTATCATCTTTGCAAGCTTCTCAACCACACTTTGCTTTTCCATTTTTAATCTCACGCTACCCGTAGATGTATGGCACCATCTTCTTTAGTGTCACGACCTTCTGTTCAGGCAACTCCCGCTTTATAATATTCTCGAAATCGGAGAAGGAGTCTCCATGGTAAGGTATCGCCACCTTTGCCTTGATAAGCTTCGCAATCTCCACACCCGTTCTTGGTGTCAGTCCAGCTCCACCAGAGATTGCGCACAGGACGATGTCCGGTTTCTCATTCAGGCCTATCCTCTCCATCGCAGGAAATGGGAGACTGTCACTTGCATGAAAAATCTTAACGCCATTTTCAAGCGTAATCATATATGTTACGGG
>CAZWAU010000081.1:0-5864 GCA_964631995.1 uncultured Nitrososphaerota archaeon | reverse complement strand
ATCTACAGGGAGCTAAGGTCTGGGTGCTTCGAGAGGGAAGAGGGACTGATAGAGGAAGTAGCTGAGAGGTTCAGAGGCAGGTTGTCAACGCACCTAATCGTTGGACTTGGTGAGCAAGAAGATGAACTCGTAAGAATGATGACCAAGCTACATCTTTTAGGAGTTACGATCGCCCTTTTCGCCTTCACGCCATGCCCCGGAACGAAGATGGCGAAGAATCCGGCACCAGACTATAAAAAGTACAGGAGGGTGCAGATTGCGCGTTACCTGATCGAGAGGGACATCGTAAGTTATTTAGATTTCGAGTTCGATTCTCAGGGGGACATAACATATTTTGGCCGCAGCTGGAGGGAGCTGAAGCAGATCCTCGAACCTTCAGCTTTTATGACATCTGGCTGTCCAGGGTGCAATAGGCCATTCTACAACGAAAGGCCAAGTGGCAGGATGTACAATTACCCGAAACCGCTTTCGAGAAAAGAGTTTGAGGAGGAACTTCAACTTGTGGAAAGCGGGATAGTTAAATGAGCGAGCTGCCAAAACATCGGGCAGGAAGGTAAGCTTTGACCATGGGCATCAGACCTGCGTGGAGGTTGCTCTTGACCGGCCTTGGCAACCCTTACATGAACATGGCGATCGATGAATCGATCCTTTTTCACAGAAGCACGGGTGAGAATCTTCCAACCATTAGATTTTATGGGTGGTCAATTCCAACGATCAGCATTGGCTACTTCCAGGCAATCGAGGAAGAGATCGACCTTGGAAAGGCAATGGAGATCGGCGTAAGTTATGTTAGAAGGATTAGTGGAGGTGGTGCGGTCCTTCACGACGACGAGGTCACCTACAGCCTCGTGGTTTCGGAGGAAGACCCAATTATGCCCCGCGACATTCAGGATTCGATAAAGCTGATCTGCAGCGGAATTGTAGAGGGCTTGAATGGATTAGGAATAGATGCCAAGTTCAAGCCCGCGAACGATGTAGTGGTGCTTGGCAAGAAGATCTCTGGAAGTGCTCAGACGCGCAAGCTTCACACCATACTTCAACATGGAACTGTTCTGTTGGATGTAAATTACCAGAGAATCCTATGTTTGCTGAAGAGATCGGCCAAGAAGATGAAGCACAGAACTATTGAAGAGCTAAGGGAGCACATAGTTGGAGTTAACGAAATAGTGAAATTCGATGTGAGCCGCGAACGATTGATCGAGGAACTCATAAAGGGTTTCGAGAAGGTGCTGAATGTTGAACTCGTAAGGGGAAATCTGACAGCAAGCGAACAGGATCTGGCAGCAAAGCTTGCGGCAAACAAGTACTCTACGAGGGAGTGGAATCACAAGTTCTGAGTTAGGTTGAGTGTAAATGGCGAATGATGCTGTAATTATCGGAGGTGGTCCAGCGGGCTATGCAGCAGCGATCAAGATAGCGCAACTTGGTGGAAGCGTAACTTTGGTGGAGAAGGAAAAGCTTGGAGGGGTTTGCGCAAACTTGGGGTGCATACCTACAAAAGCAATGCAAGCCAGCATAAAAATTTTTGAAAGGCTCAGAAAGGCTGAGAGATTCGCTATTCATCTCAGTAACGAATCGATCGACTTCGCCGGAATGCTGCAAAGAAGGGATCGACTAGTTGAGGCCTCGGTCAAGGGCATCGAAAAACTTCTTGAGAGCTATGGCATAAATGTGGTGTGGGGAGAGGCAAAGATTCTATCAAAAAACTCCGTCGAAGTTTCTTCAGCAGGTCAAACACATAGGATCGAGGCCAAGAATGTCGTGATAGCAACGGGCTCCATGCCACTGGAGATTCAAACACTTAGGCCAGACAAAGAGAGGGTATTGAACAGTGACGACATATTGGCGCTTGACGCACCCCCAGAATCGCTTGTTATCGTGGGGGGTGGCGTGATTGGCATGGAGTTTGCAACGATCTTCAATGCCTTTGGAACGAGGATCACAGTATTGGAAAAGATGGAACGCATTCTGCCATCTGAGGATTGGGAAATTTCCGAATTCATGAAAAAAAGGATGGGCCGCATCGGAGTTAAGGTGATGACAGGTTGCCAAGTGAAGAGACTTGGGAGAAGCGGCCTGGAAGTAAAAACCGGAGATGGGATGGAGGAGATTCAGTCAGAGAAGGTCCTGGTAGCTGTTGGAAGAAAACCCCGCATAAATCCTGAGGAACTCTCAAGGCTTGGTGTCAAGTTTACATATCGAGGCATCGAGGTTGATCGGAAAATGGAGACGAGCGTGAAGGGAATATATGCTATAGGAGATGCAACTGGACAACTTTTTCTGGCTCATGCAGCTTTCGCGGAAGGAATTGTTTGCGCGCAGAATATAATGGGGAGGGATGCAAGAATCGATCTTGGCAAGGTACCAAGCTGCTTGTACACAGTTCCGGAAGCTGCAAGCGTTGGAATCAGGACGGGCGGAAGCGAAGAGGAAAGGGCCTTCAAAGTAGGAAGGTTTCCCTTTGTGGCCAACGCTGAAGCAAGGGCCTTGGATGAAACAGAGGGCTTTGTGAAGGTCCTGATAGATAGGGAAAGCAATGTGCTTGTCGGAGCCCATGCGGTAGGGCCTTCAGCGGTCGAGATCATAGCAACGGCAACTGTTGCTGCAGCCCTCGGGGCTGATGCGGCAAAGTTGAAGGAATGTATTATTGCCCATCCGACTGTTACTGAAACTTTCATCGAAGCTGTTCGCGATGCCGACCGGGAAGCCTTGCATGCGCCCAGAAAAAATAGATAAAAAACATGGTTGAAATTTTAGTTTTAGTGCCACTTTTTGAAGTGCTCCCATCCAATAGGCTCTATCTTCTGGGTCGAACCGTCTTTGCGTTCCAGCAGAAGCTTCTTTTCTGGCGTTGCCTCGCCTATCCTGTAAAGCTTCCCGCCAGATGCTCTTATTGCAGAGTAAACCCTGCTCCATGCATCCCTTTCCACGCAAAGGATGAGCTCATACTCCTCACCTCCCTGGTAAAGCGCAAGCTCGGTTTCGTCGAGAAGGTGCATCGAAGCGAAACTACAGGCCTCCTCTGCAATCGGAACATTTGTAACCCTGAAGCCAACACCGCTCATCTTTGAAAGGTAGTGGAGCGATCTGGCCAGGCCATCGCTGCAATCCATGCTTGCGGTCACCCCCCTAGTTTTCGCTGCAACCAAGCCCTCCTTCAGCCTGGCGCTGGGCGCGTAAACAGCCTTAAGGGCTGCCCTCTTCACGTAAATAGGTGCTCTGAAACCTTCCAGTAGAATCTTGTAGCCAACACTTGTAAGACCGAACTTTCCTGTCACTGCCAAAATGTCCCCAGGTTTGGCGCCACTCCTCCTCAAAAGTTCCTTCTCTTGAGCTATTCCGAATGATGTGCCTGCCAAGAAAAGGTCGTTCGCTTCGCCAGTGTCCCCTCCTGCCACGTACGCGCCATACTTACGGGCTGCAGCACTCATTCCTTCAGCTATCTTCGATATATTCCTGCCTTGAAGGTCCCTTGGAATCCCCCAAGAGAAGAGGAGGGACAAGGGTTTGGCTCCCTTGCTAACGATGTCACTCACATTCATAACGACAGCCTTCCAGCCCACGTAGAAGGGATTCATACCTGGTAGAATGTCGGTAGAGCCAACGAGAACATCGGTGTGTGCCACAAGAACCTTGCCACCATCGAGACGAAAGGCAACGGCGTCGTCGCCATAACCGAGGATTTCCCTCGGGTCCCTGCCAAGATGTTTTATGATGATGCTCCTGATCCTGTCCTCACCCAATTCTTTTGCAGTCTGGACTTTCGAAGCCAAGGTCGACAACCACCCTTAAGCTTGCAGCTAATCTGCATTTGCATGGAATCGATTCTAATGAAAGAGCTTACCGGAATGCTTCTAAAAGAAATTTGGTCTCCTTCGGAACCGCTACATTCGGATCTTCCGGACCTTCGTACTCCAGCGAGACAAAGCCGTTGTATCCTGCCGATTCCAGGATGTTCCTAACCCTCACAAAATCGAGCCTCTTCAGGGTCTTCTGGTCTTCGAATACCTTCGCATGGACATTTACAGCATACGGGGCTGTCTTGGCTATCTCCTCGTAGATGTTGCCGTGGTAATTTCCGAGATCCAAGTTAATACCGAACCACTCAGAGCCGACTTCCTTCGCTATCCTGACAACATTTTTGGCAGAGCTGGTTATGCCCCCGTGATTTTCCAAGGCGATGGTGATGCCACGTTGCCCTGCATAATCGCAGCAGGACCTTAGGGAGTCTACGGTCCACCGTATGGCCTCCTCTTCATCATATCCAGTCGGAACCTCTCCTCCAAAGACCCTTAGGAATGGCGCCCCAAGCCTAGCGGCAACATCGACCCAATTCTTAACCTCCTGGACCTGCCTTTCCCTCTCGCTCTTTTCAGCGTGGCAAAAGGAACTTCCTATTGCAGCTCCGGAGATGGACAACCCTCTCTTAAGGGCAAGCCGTTTCAGCCTGTAAATGTATCCAGCATCTGTGCTCTCGAAGTAGTAACCTGTCAGCTCAACCCCGTCAATCCTCAGCTCGTATGCCCTCTCGATAAAGTCCTCAAGTTTCATCTTTCCGCTCCCGAGATATGGGTCGTAAGAATAGGCTGCACATCCAATCTTTATCATGTATATCTACCGCGCAAGCCATCTTTCATACCGTAATAGCACTTTTGCCGAGAAGTCTTTCAGGGAGTACAAGCTACCTTGTTATCTCATACTGCCTGACCTTTTCAAGAAGCTCCGAAGCCCTCCTATTTTTCTCGAAATACTCCCTTATCGGCGCGACCGTCCTGTCAAGGTAGGTGGAGATTGCACCCTTCAGATCGAGGGGGTGGATCTCCCCTTTCCTGTATGCAATCTCAAGGTCCTCGTATGAATCGAATTCGATTGGTCCTCCGTACTTTGCCTGCCTTTCGATCCTGAAGGTCGGGAACTTTCTGAACACTATGTGCTTCGCGTAGTCCAAGATCGGGTTTCCATCCACCACCTTCTCGGGACACCATGCAGCCATTATCTTGCGCCTAATTTCGGCTTCAGAGTCATGAACGTAGATGCATGTCTCGGGCTTTGATTTGCTCATCTTCGAGCTTATTTCAGAATCGATCCTTGCATCCTCATCATACCCTCCCTGACCCATAGGCCCTTCTAGGCCAATGAGCATGTGATGGGAAACCACAACGGGCTTCCAGAATCCCAGCTTCGGACCTATCTCGCGTGCAAGTATGTTTGCCCTCCTCTGATCAAGGCCAAGCTGCGTTATGTCGGCTCTCAAATAGAAGATGTCGGAGACCTGCATCATCGGGTAGAAAAGCTGGGCTGTCTCTTGGAGCTCCCCCTCCCTTCTTCCCATGACCGTCAGGGCCCTGAAAGTTCTCTTCAGGGTCGTATTCTTGGCTACTTTGAGCACGATTTCCCAATATTCCCTGTCTCCAACTGCATCACTTGTCCAAAGAACCTCAACCTTGTTCATGTCGACTCCAGCAGCCTTCCAGACCTCGACGAAGTATTCTCCAACCAACCTGATCTTTTTCAGATCCCCTTGCATCTTGTTGTTAAGGTATGCAAAGTAGTCCGCCAGCCAAAGCTTGAAGTGTATGCCCGCCTCCAGAAGGTCCTGGAGGTTTAAGGCCCGGTAGATCGCGAAATGGATCGGAGCCAGACCGCTCGGCTCAAAGCCATCATATGCTATGGGGTGCTCCTTGGTCTCAAGCAGCTGAATCAGCTCCTCCTCTGTTATTATCTCCTCGCCAACTCTCCTTATGAGCTCGAGCTTGGTAGAGACATCCATTCTGTCAAGCCACCTGCCTCGTTCGCTGGTCTTTCTTTCCCGTTCTTAAAGGTGTAACATGCCGCCTGGTTCTTAAAGGCATCCATCCCAGTAT
>CAZWAU010000080.1:0-5925 GCA_964631995.1 uncultured Nitrososphaerota archaeon | reverse complement strand
ATATCCTTCGAGGCCTTCAGGTCGCTGATCGCCTCCACCACTATCTTCGTCTCAGGCCCCTTGAAGGCGTCCTCAAGGTCGAAGCTCAGAATCTCCTTCTCAATTCCATGCCTTTGTTTTCTCGGATCCTTGGCAACGATCCTGTCCACATGTATCCTGACGCCCGTCCTTTCCGAATCATACTTTTTGCTCAAGCTCTCGAGCAGCCACTTTCCAACATGCCCAGCTCCCACGATCGAGATGTGAACATCGATCTTTTTCTGGCCATTACCTCGCTGCATTTTGATTGACAAGCTTGCATAACTGGACGATTTTTAGCCTTTGTCGTTTCACTGTAGGAAAGCGCATTCAGAGCGAAAATTTGGCTTCAAGCTGTAGCCCCTCAACCTTTTCGAGGCATCTTTTGAAATGTTAGGGCGCCAATCGGGCTAACTGGGTCGTCAAAAGTCAATGGTTTTCAGCTCTTGAAAAGTTCCTTAAAGGCTTCTGGCAATTGGAAAAGGATATCAACGAAAAGGTAGATTTTGACTCTGGGGTTTGGGATTGAATCTAGAAGAGCGCATAATGGCGGTCTTTAATGGAAAAAGACCCGATGTGATGCCCTGGTTTGCGGACCTGACATACTGGTATGCTGCAATGGAATACAGGCGCCAGCTGCCTGCTAAGTATTCGGGTGAGAATGGGAAGATCCAGCTTTACCGCGACCTTGGTTGCGGGGCACACGAGGAGCTTTACAACCTTCCTGGAGAGCTGTCGTACAACGATATCAAGATCAGCTACTCTTCAGAGAAGCGCCGGGATGGCACGATTATTTACGAGGAGGGTTACAGCTCGAAGAGTGGAAGCATAGTTGCCATTAAGAAGTTCATGCCCTCCTCGGTCAGCACGGCTTACGTGAAATATCCTGTCTCAACGCGCCAGGACCTGAAGGTTCTTCAGGACATTTTTAAGAGCCAGGAGTTCAAACCGAATTATGCGCTCCAGTACGACAGGCTCGAACGCTGGAAGGGGCTGGGGTTCGTGAGCTCGCTTCCACCGCGCACGCCCCTCCAACAGATAGTGGTTGTTTGGGCTGGATTGGTGAATACTGTGAAGCTCCTAGCGAGGGAGCGCGAGGAGGTGGACGAAACTGTACAGGTGATGTCTGAAGCTGATGACCCGATATATGAGGCGATCTGTGAATCTCCTGCCCCAGGGGTTTACTTCGGTGAAAACATCACGAGCGAGGCGATAACTCCATCGATGTTCAAGAGATACCATGCCCCCTATTACGAGAAGAGGGCTGCCCAACTCCATGCAGCAAACAAAAAAATATTCGTGCACATAGATGGGATGCTCAGGGGAATCCTGCCATTGATGGGCGGGACTGGCGTGGACTGCGCCCAATCGGTAACTCCTGCACCGGTTGGGGACATCGAAGTTCGAAGGCTGCGAGAGGTTGCGGGTCCTGACATCATACTGTGGGGCGGCCTGCCGGGCGTCTTCTTCAGTCCCCAGCATCCGGAAAAAGCGCTCATCGACATCGCTCGGGAAGTGATAAGGCATCACCTGCAGGGGCACAAATTCATCATGGGAATAGCGGACCAAGCACCTGCAGACGGTGACATAAAAAGGGTCAGGATGATCACCGATATCGTCGAAAGGGAGGCCAAGTATTAGGCTTAACTTTAAAGGTCCCTCTTAGTCTACTTTCTAATGCCCTAGTAATCGTCTTCCATTTCTTTTTTCTCATGCCACTTTTTAGAGAACTCTCTGTCGGCCTTCTTCGCCTCAGCTTCAGCCTCACGTTCCTCAGGGGGTATCCAGCTACATCCAGCCACTAGATTGTTATCGGGTCCAAAGTTGTCAGAGTAGAAATCCAGAACATAATCTCTTTCCGCCTCGATAATAGCCCTTCGGACTTCTTCCTCATCCAATCCTCTTTTCCTGAGTTCGCTCTTAAGGTATTCTTCTGGAAGGAATTTGACCTCACCTTTTTTAAAGACCTCAGCCAGTATTTCGAAGTACCTTTGGGTCTTGGCCTTCTCCGTCTCTCTCAGACTTGGGGCTATCCATTTGTAGAATCCTCCGCCATGTTCTATGATCTTCCGTCTCTCAGCTTCATCAAGGGCATCGTCTATATTCTCGCTTTCAATACCTTTCAAGTATACTTATCATCTTTCTCGAAGCTATCTGCTTTACTCGCCCATTTGCAAATTCTTCCTCTATCATACATACAATCTCTTCAATGCTAATCATTGTTTACTTCCTCCTCTTTCCCAGACCGAATCTAATTGACTGGCCATTCGATCAACATCCTCTTTTCCTTTAACTATAATGTTCCATTCACCCCTTAGGCCACGTTCTCCTTTGGATGAATCGTCAGAATATCTTTTGCCCTTCATCCAACCTAGACTTATGATCAGGTTAATAACGCATTATGGGCAGGTGAAAGACATTTTCGTTGCTAGGATCCACCAGAGCTTAAGATATAGGACTCCGATAGAGTTCTACCAGAAGAATCCCCGGATGTCCTGATAGATCATACTGTGCATAACTTGTTTATAAATTCTTTATTTATTCTATACGGAAGGAGCTAGATCAGAAAGTTAGGTATGTGAAGATCGGGTGGAATGGTAACTTTCAGAAGGTATCCACTCAATCGTTGATTATGTTGGTCACTATAGACAGAAATAGGGATCCGTATACAAACCTGATAAATAAAAAATATGGAATCCGGGATTAGAACGGCACGAAAAATCTCACTATCCACATCAAGCCGTTTAGAATCATCCCGATGAAGCACCCAACAGCAGCTCCCGATGCCAATGGGACTCCTTTCTTTTCATATAGCTCAGCGCCACCAACCCTTAGAGTTATCGTCTTGAGTATCCATGCCACTAGGAATGGCATCCAGAGGCCGAATAGGCTTGAAGAAGCGGTAATGCCCAATACGAACCCGATCGGTTCCAACGGGAACCAGATGAATCTCATGTGAAGCCAGCTCAGGGCGGCCGCGACCACGACCCCTAGAAGGCTATACTCAACCCATGGCTCTGTTGCCGGCGCCGCTGTCCACCAGTCAGGCATCATAGCAATCCTTTCGCCTATAGGTTCGAACCAAGACTTCCATATGCCTATGTTGCTACCGCCAACTGTGTGCAGGATCCACAGGAACCCTATATGCGATGCCAAAGGTGCTATTAGAAGCGCTGCAGCCAACGTCATGAACGTGTTCTTCGCACTCAAGCCAGCTAGTTTGGCAAACTTGTATGATGCGATGGTGGAGAAGGCGGCAGCCCCATAAGGATACGATGGTGTATCGGAGCATTCTTGGACCGCTGTCCTGTAGATCAGATATTCCTGCGTTGTCGGTGGCCTGCTCATCGTCGGATGTAGGAGCCTGAAGAACACGAGTCCTTTGTCAGCACTCCTCCAGTAAGCGCCTGCGAGGCCGAACATCCTCGTCATCGGATACCAGATGCAGAAGGCCGTTATGGGTATCAGCAGAGCATCAACGATTGATAGGGACGATGCCATCCAGAAGGCTACGGTGGCAAGCAAAGTTGCCGCCATCATTATGTAGCACGATCTATAGCTCATGGCCTCCCCCTGGGATGTGCTTGAGCCTGTCCGTGCAGCCCTGATGGTTTCAGCGATGTACTTCCTGTTCAATATCAGATGCATTATGCCCATCATCACGAGGGCGCCAGTAGCTATGGCCATGAATTTCAACGGGGGATCGGAGTTAGGAGACGGATGGCACCACATTCTCCCGCATGTTCCCATATCTACGATTCCAGTATAATGTCCCATGACATAGGCTATCTGAACTGCAACCATGTAGAATAGTGCAAAGAACCATGTGCTGAAGAGGACATGTAGAGGAGCCATGTAGGCCATGGCGACCACTGGTGGATTGTAATTTGCGCTCATCATCCCAGGTATCGTCGCTAGGATATCGCCAGAGACAAAGTAGCGTGTCAGGTGTGGGCAAGTATTCACTTTGACACTATAGACATCGGGGAACCAGGGAAATAGGCCCGTTAGGACTACTGGAATCTCGAATGCTAGGCCTATGATGACGCCTATTATCAGCATCTTTCCCCATCCCCTCTCGCTGACGTTGTTCCTCGCAAGCTCGTATGCAACGAGGGTCTGTGGAAACGGAACATTCTCGGTATCTATCCAGAGCCTTCTGAACAATGTGGATACCGACAGGAAGAATAGGCCCATGGTCACGTTGTGTATCCAGAACCAAGCGATTGGTGTGGCCCAAGCCCCCCAGTCTATCATACCGCCAGTGGCCAAGACTCTACACACATTGGCTGGCGGGCACATGAAGCTTGGTATAATATCCGCTATCGCACCCTCGACGTATCTGCTCGCGTAGAGGTAGCGTTGGCCCAATGCCCAGGGGAAGTTGATGTAGTAAGATGTCACTATAGAGCTTATGTACAAGTACGCCAAGGTCTTGATGCCATATCTTTCCCTCATGGACTTCATCCGATAAACCGCGGTGGACAGTAGAAGGACGAAGAAGGGGGCCGTTGTCATGCCGATGTTACATAGAGATTCGCCCAATGAACCGACGATCCAATACGGAAAGCTCGAGATAAGTAGTTGCCATATTGGCCCTATGAAACCGAGAACTGCTGGGACGATTATGATAAGCGGAATTGGAAATTTCTCGACTCTTTCAGCTTCAGATGTAGTTGACATTATTTTCCACTCCCATAATTTTTAAGCTGATAGAAGTTCTATATAATACTTTTGTTTGGCGCTGTTAGCTCTCGCGAAATACATATAATATTTTCTGGCTCTTTCATTCAGTTGGCGCCAGGTTCTTTCCTCGATACGCCTCCTTATTGCTGAGCATGTGGTAGATTATGGTCAGCATCTCAACCGCTACCGGGAGCTAACTGTGAGAAGTTTCCGGTGCTGTACGTAAGCACACACACTAGTTAGCTTCACACAAACTGCATTAATTGTGAGGATTGAACTCGTCATCAAAATGCTAATAAGCGATACAGCATAAACAAACAACTTATTGCCATGGATGGCGTGAAGATTAGTATTATCGGTGCCGGAAGCTCTACATTCTCTCTGGCTCTCGTTAAGGACCTTTGTCTTACACCTAACCTAAAAGGAAGCACGGTAAGTTTCATGGACATAAACAAAGAGAGGCTCGATGCTGTGTATTCATTGTGCAAAAGATATGCAGAAGAGATGAAGATGGATCTGAAACTCGAAAAGACAATGGATCGAAAAGAATCGCTAAAGGATGCTGACTTCGTGATAAACACAGCTTTGGTCGTTGGCTATGCCGGTTATAGGGCCGGATGGCTCGCAGGTTTCAAGCATGGCTACAGGTTTGGCGGCAGTTACCACATAATGCACGATGAGGGTTTCTGGATAAACTTCTACCAGCTCAGGCTCTTCGAGTCCATAGTTAACGACATAATGGAAATATGCCCAGATGCATGGTACATCAAACTCGCAAATCCAGTGCTGGCAGGCACGACTTACCTTGGTAGAAAATATGGGGAGCTCAAATTCGTTGGCTTGTGCCACGGATTTGGGGGGGTTTACCACATCGCCGAAGTCCTTGGTCTAAATAGGGAAAGAGTAACATTCGAGATACCGGGGGTGAACCACTTCGTGTGGTTGACGCACTTCTACTATGAGGGCGAAGATGCCTATCCGCTCCTTGATGATTGGATCGAAAAGGAGGCTCCAAAATACTGGGAGAGCTGTCCTCCTAGCAGCGATCTTGGACCAAAGCCGGTCGACCTTTACAGGAGGTTTGGTGTTTTTCCAATCGGCGATACTTGCACGCCTGGCGGAGGGACATGGCCCTGGTGGTACCACACAGATGATGAGACCGAGAAGAGGTGGAAGGAGGATCCGAAGAAATGGTGGAGCTGGGCACTTGAGCCTACTCGA
>CAZWAU010000079.1:0-6681 GCA_964631995.1 uncultured Nitrososphaerota archaeon | reverse complement strand
ATTAAAAACCGACCTAGATGGTCAGGTCCGCTACAAGGATTTCTGGCTCATTGTGGCTTTTGGCTTGGCAAACGATTCCTGTCATGTCCTGCGTGTTCTGCCTTTTTGTCACTATCGACGATCTTCCTTCGAATGTTATGTCAAACAGCCTGCCAGTCAGCATCGCCTGGATCCCGTACTTGATTTCGGCCTCTTCCTGCACCCTTGCATAAAGTCCTTTCTTGTTCTCTTCTTCTGTCTCTTTTGTCCACGGTTCTGGATTGGCAGAGGGATCAACGAGTATCTTGGCGCCACTGTCTGCCAATCGCTTTGCAATATCAGGAAAGAAGGCATCGTAGCATATCGTTATGCCTATCGTGATTCCTTCTATCGTGTACGGTTGAAGGTCATCGATGTTCCCAGGAGAGAGGCCAAGGCCCTCCTCTTTCTCGAGCGGTATGAGGTTCACCTTCCTCTGCCGAAGCAATATGTCTCCATTTGGGCCGAACAGGTAGGCTGTGTTGTAAAGCTTCCCCTTCTTCGTCGCCTCCCTTACGGTCCTCAAGGTTTGAAGCGGCCCTGTCTCTGCCTGTGTCCTTACCCGCTCATGTGGCAGCACTATGGTTCCTGCGAGAATGTAAGCGTTGTATTCCTGAGAAAGCGATGAAAAGATCTCCTCGTATGTCTTTCTCATCACAGACTCTTTGCTGAAGAATACCGCCTGGGCTCCGCTTGCCCTATGCCTGATCTTGCTGAGGAGCACGTAGTCCATGGACCTCTTCGAGATACCGGCTATGGCTTCATCAAGCGTTTTGCAATCCTTTACGGCACTGAAGTTGCCCATTATCACAAGAGGTGTTCCAATGTCCTCTGGGAAAATGACCAGGTTTGGGCTCTCATCTGAGAGATGTGGCTTTATCTTCTCCATCTCTCCGGTAAGAAAAGCTTCGATGCTCGTCCTGTTCCTGTAATATTCCAACTCAATACTCGTCTGGAGTGCTATCGCTCTGAGTGTCTTAGCCATCTTATCCCCTCCGATTCGGATGCCCAGCTATAAGGTATAACGGTTCCCCGACCCATTCAGGCAAATTGCGCCTGGCGAGCCAGCTTCTCTTTATATATCACCCCATCCAAATGTTACGTGGCGATGTGATTTGAGTAGGGTTGCTCAGCTTGGCTCTTTGAAGGAAGGTTCGTGGGTAATCATCGACGGCGAGCCTTGCCAGGTTCTGGAGGTCGCGCATTCAAAGACTGGGAAGCACGGCTCCGGAAAGGCCAGGCTCGTCGCCATGTCCCTCTTCACCGATGTGAAGAAGACCTTGATGGCCCCCACGGACGCAAACGTCGAGGTTCCCATAATTGAAAAAAGGACGGGCCAGGTTCTTTCGATATTGCCCAGTGGCGTGCAGCTGATGGATCTTGAAACCTATGAGGTATTCGAGACCCCGATGCCGACCGATGCTAACTTGGCAGGAAAGATCCAGCCCGGCTCCAGTCTAGAATACTGGAGGGTCCAAGGAAGAACGAAGATAATGAGGGTAAAGGAATCGTAAAGCTAGAAAGAATCGCTTACTGCTTTAGCGAATCCTTTATTATCTTTATCACCTTTTCCGCATCCGCTTTGCTCACGAACCTCTTGGACGAGGAGGAGAACAATGCGGTCAGTTCCTCAATTCTTTTTGGCATTATGTTTACTATCATTATGGCCTCCTTCCTCGAGATTCCGGTCTCTTGGGTTATCTTATCGACAAGTTTCTCCGATGTATTTGCATCCACCTTTGAAAACTTGCTCGTGTATTCCAAAGTCCGCCTTTGGAATTGATCCAACTCCTCCTCTTTCCTTGATCTAAGGGCTCTGTCAGCTTCCGAAACTGTGATGTCTTTCTCCGACAATATCCTTCTTGCCACTACTCTTCACCGCACGGCACCATATGTTCTGGTCTCACAATTATGTCTTTCACTTTGTCCATGTTTCTAACTTTCAGGATGTATGCCCTTCCCCTCGATCCTGTAACTGTCGCTATTTTTCCATGGTACCTACTGTGAGGCATGCCTTTATGGTAGGTGGGGTTGATTTTGATCAGAACCTTGTCTCCTATCTTGTAGTCGTGCAGGAGGTAGGTGGGGGGCCTCATACCTTTCTCTTCTACTCTCTTCTTCATGAGCTGCCTTGAGCCCCGCCTATAACCGTGGCTTCTTGGCATCTTTCTTCACTGAACTCTCGTCCAATCGTTTGCTTTCGGCGATATAAATACCCCTTCCAAGGCTTGCTTATATGCACTCCTCGATGTCCGTAACCTCCAATTCGATGCACTGGGCTCCTCTTTCTGCCAATTCTGAAAAAGATGGCCTTGTTCTGCCAGCATCGCCATTAATCAGCTCCTTTATGTAAAGGCCACCCTCGCACTGGAATATCGCTTCTATCGTATCTGGCGATACCATCTTCAAATCGGTCTTGTAGAGGCGCTTCTGCCTGACTTTATCACCACGCCTCTTCAAGACGCGTGTGGGGGTCCTCTGGTAGATCGTGATGTTTTCGAGTTTGGATTCGAGCTGGAGCAGGTCTGCCTCGCTCATTTCCCTATCCAACTTTATTAAGGCCCTGTATGTCTTCCTTGCCTTTTCCCCGAATATCTTAACTTTTGAAACGTCCTTCTTATCAGCCTTTAATAGGTCTAGAACCTGCAACCTTCCATCATGTTCCCTGTTGATCTTCTCCTGGATGCTAGCCAAATCAACAGTCCTTATCTTTGGTCTGATTATCTCTATGACGAATGGCCTTCCACGACCGGTCATCCGAACATCAGCATCCTCCCTTCCTGCTCCATGGAACTTCATGCTCTCCCCCTTCGTTTGTTCAAGCAGAGGCTTTCCGATGATCTCCTCGATTGAGCCATCAGAACCATCGTGCCATGGTGCCCTTGTCTGTGGTATGCCACCAATCAACTTCCTGTACTTACCTTTGAAGAAGATTGGATTTATGTTGACCTCTGTTTCCCCCCCAGGGATGCTTACGATCAGCGTCACATCTGGCTGAATCTTGTTGATCTTCTTGCCCATCATCTTTTCAATTTGTGCGCCGATCTCGCGTGTCACCTCATACCTTATGTTCTCGCCATGCTTTAACTTGAATCGCGATTTTAATTCATCTTCTTTCTCCTCCACTTCCAGTGGTACTCTGCACCCAACCGCTATTGTGGAGCATTCAATGCCACTCAAAGAACTTGCGGCGGTGGCAGCGAACTCCGAAAGCCTGCTCATCGAGCCTGAGCAGATGTAGCAAGGTTTTGGAACAATTTCCAGCTTCCTTCTAAGTTTCTTTATAGTTACCAAGGAAGGCTCGTATCCGCTTTCAGCCAGAGCCTTTGCCAGCTTCAGGGCGCCCTTCCTGTCCGATTGGATCATGGTCTGCGCATGAATGTTAAGCAACATCTTGAGTGCACGTCCTTTCTCCTTGTTGCCAAATCCTCGGTCAAGGCTTGCAAACTGCCTTCCGAAGCAGCTGTCGCAAAGTGCGTACTCAACGATCATACTCTTGCAAGTCTCTAAAATTCCCAAATGAGGCACCCCATCCAAGAACGAATTGGAAGTTTATCTGGACAGCCAGAAGGCCATATCCGACAGCCCATCCTATTATAATTTCGATCGGTTTTTCGAATCTGTTGATCTTCATATCTTTCCCAACATTCTCCTCCTAAGCTCCCTGCTACCTTTGAACTTCCTCATCAAGCTCCTGGCTGCATTGAATTGCTTGATAAGTTCCTTCACATCTCTCTCTGAGGTGCCAGAACCCTTGGCCACCCGCCTCGCTCTCTGCGAATCCACTATGTTTGGATTACTTCTCTCTTCCCTGTTCATAGATTGTACGATTGCCTTCCACTTCTTGACCTTCTGGTCCGCATCCTTCAGGGCATCGTCAGGTATCTTGTACCTTCCAGGTAGAAATCTTAGCAGGCTGTCTATCGATCCCATCTTGCTTGCCGCCTCTAGCTGTTCCAGCATGTCATCAAGCGTAAACCTTCCAGATGCCAAGGCCTTCGCTTTATCCTTCGACAGCCTGATCTCCATCTGGGAGAGCCTGTTGACCAGGCCCTTCAGATCGCCGTATCCGAGCAGCCTTGACACGAACCCGGTTGGGTCGAAATGTTCAAACTCTTCGATCCTTTCGCCAACACCGATGAACGCTATTGGAGCTCCAGTCGCCGCAACAGCGGACAGGGCGCCGCCTCCTCTGGCAGCGCCGTCCATCTTAGATATTATTATGTAACCTAGACCTACAGCTTCGTGGAAAGCCTTTGCCTGGACACCAGCTTGCTGCCCCATGGTAGCGTCGATGACCAGTAAGATCCTGTCTGGCTTGATCTTCCTAGAAAGTTCCTCCATCTCTTCCAACAGGGCCTTCTCGTCCTTGTGCCTTCCAGCTGTGTCGATAATTATGAGGTCGCACTCCCCCCTCAGCCTTTCTATGCCATCCAATGTGATCTTGACAGGGTCTTTGCTATCTGCCTCACCATAGACAGGTATTTTGTAAGGTTGGAGAAGCTGGACGAGCTGCTGAAGGGCGCCTGGGCGGTATGTATCTGAACATATTACGCTAGGCCTGAAACCTTTTTTCTGGTAAAAGAAGGCGAGCTTTGCGGCTGTCGTAGTCTTGCCAGAGCCCTGAGTGCCCACGAGCATGTAAGTGTTAGTGCGGCCTCTCTCGACCCTTGGTTCAACAGGAGCTTTTCCAAGGATCCTTATGAGCTCGTTATAGGCAGAGTAGATTATCTGGTCCTTCCTCGATACGCCCGGAGGCATCTCCTGGTGAGCAGCTTTCTCTATCCTCTGGGAAAGATCTAGGACCAGAGAGACATTAACATCAGCTCTTAGCAGTGCCCTCTGTATCTCCTTGACGAACTCTTTGATGGCCTCTTCGTCGGCCGTGGTTCTGCCCAAAAGCTTCGTAATGGCGTCCCTCAGGGATTTTCCGAGCTCGTCCAAGACCAACAGGAAACCCAGACCCAGTGCTTTGAAGATTCTCAGCGATAATAAACTTGGCGCTCAGAATCATGGATTGCTTGATTCGTGTGTTCTGGCCGCCTCCTCAAGCTCCCTTCTCCAAGCTTCCAATCTCTCGGTCACAATATCGTGGATGACCTTCGGATCGCCCATCCCCTCCGTCTCCTCCAATACCTTTCCTGTGATGAAGTTGATGACTCTGCTGTTGCGCAGCGCATCCTCGAGCAGTCTCGGATCTCCTTCGAGAATCTTCTTGACGATGATCGTCAAACTATCCCTGTCACCGATCCTTTTGAATTGCGCCTTCTTGGCCAGAGCTGCTGGAGAACCCCCGCTCCTCACCAGTTCCCACAACATAAGCTTCGCAAGTTTTGCTGTCAGTTCCTTGCGATCGACCATCTTCAACAACTCGGCTAGGGCGCTTGGGCGCAGTTTGCACTCTTGGGCCGAGATATCGTAGTAGTTGAGCCTCCTCAGCAATTCTGTCGTTGTCCAATGGCTCAATTTGACGGGGTCCGGATAATATTTTGTCGCTTCCTCAAAATAGTCAGCCAAACTCTTATCCATTACGAGGACTGAAGCATCGTAAGCATCCAATCCGTATTGTTTTTGCAGCCTTATTCTCCTAGCATCGGGAAGCTCTGGCATTGTTCTCTTAGCAGCCTCGATCATCGCCTCTGTGCATGTAACATATGGCAGGTCTGCTTCTGGGAAATACCTGTAATCCTCCTCTTCCTCCTTGACCCTCATCTCTTCCGTCACCTTCTTGGTCTCGTCCCACCTCCTAGTAACTCTGCGCGATCCACCTTTGATTACGCCAAGCCTCAGAAGTTCAAAGTTCAGCGCCCTCTCCACATCCTTGAAGGAGGAGATGTTCTTTATCTCGACCCTTGGTCCCCCTCCTATCGAGACGTTTGCATCACACCTCATCGAACCTTCAAGCGTACTGTCAGTGACCTCCAGGTGCTCAAGTATCGATTGCACTTTCTGGAGGAAAAACCTCGCCTCCCTCGGAGAACGAATATCAGGTTCGGTTACTATTTCAACCAGAGCCGTGCCAGACCTGTTGTAGTCCACAAGGCTCACCTCCCTACCATCGTCTGTCACGTGAACGAGCCTTGCCGGATCCTCCTCCAACTGAATTCTCCTGATGTTAACGATTTTCTCCCCATTGAGGCGCAACGATATTTGGCCGCCAACCGCAAAAGGTATTCCACCGGCCTTATCGTATTGGGAAATCTGGAATCCCTTGCTAAGATCAGGGTAGAAGTACTGTTTCCTAAAGAAGAGTGTTCGAGGCGAGATTCTCGAACCTAGGGCTAATGCAACCTTCGTGGCAGCTATTACCGCATCTTTGTTGAGGACGGGCAAGGCTCCCGGAAGGCCCAGGCAGACAGGGCACGTGTTGCTGTTTGGGGGCTTGCCTCGATAAGAGGAGGGACAGCTGCAAAAAAGTTTAGTATTTAGCGAAGTTAGCTGGCAGTGGAGAACCCGTCCCGCAGCCCTTGCTTACGAGATCTCGAGTCCAATTACCACGCTAGTCGGATCACTCAGTGCCAACCTTCCGCCGCATCACCCCGGGCATTTTTTCGGTTTGATCTCGCCTGTTCCGAATAGATGGGGGCTAGAAGCGGTGTAGAAAAACCTTTTCGAGCAGGCTCATGAAATAGACAGCTCCTTAAAACGCGATCGAGGTTAACC
>CAZWAU010000078.1:0-3911 GCA_964631995.1 uncultured Nitrososphaerota archaeon | reverse complement strand
TTTCTCCCCTTTTTATAAAATCTTGTAGTATTAACTATCATGCCAAACGTTAAATAGATTTGGAACCCTACCTATTTGCAGCGCACAGTCCTTGAGGGCGGGGTCCGGGGGGCCCTCCTCAATGAAAGATTGCTGTATCGATCTCGTACCTTCTTGCCCAAGGGAAGATTTCAAAAATGGCTCCAACAGCGAGTTATTAATTGGATGCAACCAAGAAGTCTGCTCAGATCATAAAGCCGATGAAGCCAGAGTCCCCTTCTTCGATTAGGGGTAGAGGACTCAATTTAACTAAAATTTCAGATATCACGACATAGTAGTTGATTTTTACAGAAATCCTAAGATTTTTCCTCTGGTGTTATTTTTGACAAGCTTTTACTTGGCCCCTTCATAGTTTTTTGGTAGATGAATATCTTAGATCTTGGCCATCAGCTCATGCGATTTTGAAAATTCATACCACTGATAATATGCGAGCTTCTAACCTTCGGAATGCCAAACAGCTGTGGCATTTTCTTCCGGCGATATATGTGATATTCGTGCACCATAATGGCCAGAACTAGCACTACCATAGCAGCAATGACAATCCAGAGCACAAATGTCGCGAAGGACATGGCAATTCCAAGCACCTCTACGAATACGTCCATCGCAACGGTCTTTATGCTTCCATCTGGCGAATTGACTGTGGCGGAGACCATGTTTTCAAATCCCTTGTACTCGACCCTTATGCTATACATGCCATAAGGTACGAAGAAGGCAATTTTGCCATGTGATGAACATAAAGAATTGATATTTGAATTTCCAGTTGCATGGTGATTTTCCGATTAGAAGCCTCCTTCCAAGCCGATCCATGTCTTTCTTTAAACTGCGCTTCCTAGGATATAGCCTTTGCATCTATGTCCCTATAATGTAGTTGGTAAGATGGATATTACTATCAAAATAGATTTCGAACCAACTCAAATTTTATAGGTTGCATTTCCAATTGGATAGGTCAAGATTTGCGGAAAGCTAATACGAGAGAGATTCTCGAAATGGCGGGATGATCCGTAAAGAGATCGCCAACGGTGGGTCAGATGCAAAGGTTATGACCATAATGGCTGCATATAGCTTGATCTCGCAGGCATCACTCGGGCTTTCCTATCCCGGGGTTCCGCTTTACTTGTTTTACGAGGGCTTGAGCGAAGGATCGATCAACACGATCCTTGCATTCGTCGCTGTAGCCAGCCTTGCTGGTCAGGTTGTTTGGGGTTACCTTTCAGATAGAATCCTCACGAAGCTTGCCTTTGTCAAGATAGGGTGCGCTGGCAACTTCATAGGTTACTTCATTCTCGCAGGTGTGAAGGATCCGATCGCATTTGCTCTGTCCTATACTGCCACGAGCTTCGTTGGCTCGGCATCCTTTCCAGCTGCGATGGCGATTCTAGCAGACCATTCAACCCAGAGAACTCGCGGAAGATCGATGGGCATTTTTTGGTCTGCAGCATCCATCGGTTGGGCTTTATCCGTTGCCTTCACTGGCTGGATAATAGAGAACCTTGGCGGATCATTCCTCTTCATTTTCTGCGCCCTTTTGAATCTTACCTCCCTCTTGGTTGTTCTGTCTCTTGGGAACCAAAGCCTCAGAAGTAGAAAGAATATGGGATCCAAAAATGGAGGATCGAGTTTCCCCCTCCTGATATCCAGATTGGGCCGTTCATTTTTTATTTTCTTCCTAGCCACGATAGTATTTTTCATTTTGGATTTCGCAAAGAACGTCTACATCCCTTTGTACTACTCCTATGAAGTCAAGCTTGGTGCCACATTGGCCACTTTACTTCTAAGCTTTACCAGTTGGATCGAGGTCCCAGCAACAGTTATGTTCGGCATCCTTTCAGACAAAGTAGGCCGTGTGAAAGTTGTCCTCTTGAGCTACCTGCTTTGCTCCCTATTCATGCTCATCAACTTAATCGTTGATGGGCTTGGTTTGGCTGCATTGGCTATGGGAATATATGGCTTCGTTTGGGGCGCATTTTCAGGTGCAAGCTCGGCCCTGGCCTCCGAGCTGGTAGCCGAGGATTTCAGGGGTTTCGCAATGGGACTTTTTAATTCCTCATATTCTTTTGCGGCGATCTTGGCACCTGTCTCAATCGGGGCGATCATCCAGACCTTCGGATACAAACCTTCATTCTACTTCATGGGTTTTATGATGCTCTTCTTTGTTCTTGCAGTAAAAGTAGGCGTAAAGCAGGCGCCAAAAGCGGAAGAGACTGCTTTGAAACGGTGAATCCCGAGTCTTTATGCGAAGCTTTTCAAGACAACCTATTCCCGAAGGTTCTTCAATCCGATCAAATCGCCAAGAGTTCTTTCATTGCTCTCTAGCGCTGCCTCTCATGCATCGCCCTCCTAAAATAGCTGCATAAGAAAATTCCAATGTTCCGCTATGCCTTTAAGGTTTAGTACCGATTCCTCTTACCGGCCACAGAATGAAGTTAGGTATCGAACGATCCATTAGTTTCAAGGCAAAAAAGAAATTTTGCTTCGTAGCGATCTTCCAAAAAAATTCAAGCATACTCACAAAGCGCATCTACTTTTGCTGATCAGAATTCTGTTTTCGAGCCACCCTTGAAAGGATAAGAAGCACGGTACCAACCGCAATTGCCGCAAGGCTGATTGCCCATTGGTATCCTTGAATCTGCATTGGCAGCATGTCAGCCAAAAACATCTGCACAACGGCTGCAAGCACTATTAGTAGAGAGCCTACCACCTCTAGGATAGCGGTTGCAACAGAGCTTCTGGTAGAAGAGGATAATTGGAGTGCCGATGATGCAAGAGCGGTTACCAAAAGCACAGCATCTAGGGCAAGGAATATCTGCAAGTTTGAAAGATCTCCAAGGACGGGCATCAGCATCAGGTTAACCAAGAACATCGAGGCGAGCGAGCGGTTTGCCAAGCTTCTGAGCCTTGCTTTTCTATCCTTAGTAGTATCTCCCAAGGGCAAAGCGGCTCCAGCGAATACCATCGTTGCCAATATGGTTGAACCTATGCTATTTCCAAAGATCTCACAGTAAGCCTTTTCCAGCCCAATACCTAAGGAAGCAAAGTATGCCGTGCTCGAAGCAACTAGTAGAATGGATACTAGGATCAGCATGTTACCGAGTGCGTGCGTAAAGTGAAGGTCTTGCTTTTGACTGCCCAATTTCATACCACCTCTTCATGCAAAGGGGTTTTAATCGTTACTGGTCTGCTCCACCTTCATCGCCATTGTAAGATATCCCGTATGGGCCAACATCAAGCTCTCTGGCCTAGACATCCCTTCCTTGATCCTGTACTGCCTAATCAAAATCTCGATAGTCTGGACAGGAAGGAAGCCAGTTTGCCGCATTGCCGATACCATCCTCTCGACCTGGTTGATGGTTGGGGAGAACGAAACGATCCTTCCAGAAGGTTTCAGGGCAGCATGAAGGGCTGGAAGGGCCATCCAGGGCTCTGGAAGGTCGAGTAGAGCAGAGTCAAGTTCTTCTTCCGAAATCGATTCATAAACATCCTGGAGCTTTATCTCAGCGAATGGCAGCAATCCAATCCTTTCCAAGTTCGCCTTTGCAGTTTCAACAGATTCCTTGTTTACGTCATAGCTGTAAACCCTGCCCGTTGGCCTGACAAGGTTTGCGATCGCAGCAGCAGTTGCACCACTCCCAGTCCCAGCATCTAGCACCCTTTGGCCTGGAGCTACGCCCATCCAAGACAAAGCATAAGAGATGTCCTTGATATACATTATCTGCGTCCTGTGCCTGAATCTCTTCACATAATCCTCGATCGAAGGCCTCATGGCGTAGAAGATCTTGCCTGTGTTCGTTTCAGCCCTGCTTCCATATGGTAGCCCAACAAGCTTCAGTAGCTCAATGTAGCCCCTGTGGGTATGAACCCGCCTATCCGAAACC
>CAZWAU010000077.1:0-3564 GCA_964631995.1 uncultured Nitrososphaerota archaeon | reverse complement strand
CATTCATACTAATCGATTCAGTATTTGGCATCGGTCTGCTAACATTATGGGTTCGATAGAAAAACAAGATCATTGCACGATGGCGATGCTTGGCTTACATTTATCTTTGAAAAGAGAGCCTTCAGCCTGGCGAACTAGCAGCAAACTACCAAACCATTCTTCCGACCCTCATCTGTATGAAAAATGGGCACAAGCCTTAATTCCTTAAAAGTTGTGAACAGGCCCCATGAAAGCCTTCCTTTCGATAGACATGGAAGGACTTCCTTATGTAGTCATTCCGGGTCATCTGGGCCTCAAAGGGTCTTTGTATGAAGAAGCCAGGAAGATCGCCACGAAGGTGGCGCTCATTACAGCTAAAGAGCTCCATGGGAATGGCTTCGATGAAATCCTAGTGGCAGACAGTCATGGCCCGATGGTCAATCTCTTGGTGGACGACTTGCCAGAGTATGTCGAGATCGTCAGGGGGTTTCCGAGGCCTCTCAGCATGGTGGCGGGTATAGAAGGGTCAGACATCGCCCTATTCCTTGGATACCACGCCAAATTCGGTACTGCGAAGTCCACCTTCGACCACACCTATAGTGGAAGCAGCATAATTCGGGTTGAGGTCAACGGTATCGCGGCAAGTGAGTTTTTGTTGAATGCGTATGTAGCGGGGGAGATGAATGTGCCAGTAATACTCGTGGCTGGAGATGCGCAACTTCTGGAAGACGATGTAAGAGTTTATGCACAGTGGGCAGAGAGGGTGGCTCTGAAGCGCTCGCTAAGCCGTGTGTCAGCCAGAAGCTATGCCATGGCGAGGATCGAGCAGGAATTGGTTGCAGGCGTCAAGCGTGCCGTTTCCAACTTCAAGCAGGGAAAAGTGAAGAAGTTGGAAGTCAAAAAGCCAGTGGATATGGCGATAACGTTTTCAGCTAGTCACTTTGCTGATGCTGCTGAGCTTTTGCCTTTTGTAAAACGGATGGATGGCTTAAAGATAAGCTATGCAGCAGAAAGCATGGTTCAAGCGTACAAAGTCTTCGAGCTACTTTTGCTTGCTACGATTGGAATGTCGAATGTACTTCAGAACTTCGCGTAAAGTTTACCGTTTATAGTCGTGAATGTGAAGCTATCATTCTGAACTCATTTTCCTAATTATCTTTGGCGATAATGTTTATTCGCCTCAAGTTGTCCTCGTTCTGGTTTTTGACAATCCAAATAGGCATCGCTTTGATGACCAAATCCAGCATAGGATTCTCTTAACTCGCGAAGACGATCAGAAAATGGCTTGCAGATTTACGTAAATCTTTCTTGCTTGCCTACCTTCTTAAATGATGCTCTACAGATGTTGGTATTCCACTAAGAACCGAAGCGTGTCTTTTCAATCTTCTGAGCTTCTCGTCTTGGCCCATGACCTTGTAATTTATTATTGGACATCCATCACCGACATCGGGCAACTTCAGCGCATACTTATCTGAGTCGCAATAGACCCAGATATTCGAAGTGATGCTCAGATAGAACAATACACGCACTTCCATTTGGTCGTGCGTTGAGGTTATTTTAAAAGCCTCGGACGGGATTCGGACCCGCGACTTCTACCTCTTTGGGCTTGGCATTTCCAAGGTTACCAAGGTAGTACTCTACCAGCTGAGTTACCGAGGCTCTCTTCACCTGGCGTTTTGAGCATTTATAATCTCTTTCGATGCTTCCCCGGAATGGGCTCTATGCGCATCCCAACCTGTTGTTAATATCTGGGCAAAGGATGTCATTTGTTTTTTGGAAATCTTGACAACCTTTTTGTGTTTTTCAGATTGGATCAGCTTCGTTCCAGTCTTAGCTATTCATAAATGCTTGGACTAACGATTTGAGAGCAATGACACATGCTATGGTCCCTTTCCTCTGCTTCTCGTTCATGAACTGGTGCAAATTTCAGTATATAGTTCTCTACAGTCTTACACAGTTAATACTTACTTACCAAATTCGTCAACAGCCTTGAAGAAAGCAATCACATTTTCTGGAGGTGTGGGTTCCTCTACAGTGTGGGCCGGAGCAATGAGCAAACCACCTCCTTTTCCGACCGTCTCGATTCTCTTCCTAACTTCCCTTCTGACATCATCGGGGGTGCCGAAGGCCAGAGTACTCTGCGCGCCAATCGTGCCCCAGAAAGATATTCGACTGCCATACTTGTCCTTTAACTTCGCCGGATCCATGCACTCTGGCTGCACCGCCTGCAAGATGTCCACTCCAGCTTCAATAAGATCTGAAATCACGGGCTCTATGTAGCCATCACTGTGGAACGCAATCAAGATTTCCGGATTTACTATTCTGGCTGCCCGAACGATCTTGGCGACGCAGGGTTTGAGATGCTTCCTCCAAGTGTCTGGATTCATCATCATCTTGTCCTGCGCTCCTAAATCATCACTTGTGAATAATATATCAACGCCAACCTTAGCGTAGTTAGCGGCGATCTGTGCCTTAAGGTCTGAGACCTTTTCGAGCAACGGCTCGAGGAACTCCGGCTCCATTACAAGATCCACCAGTGTACGGTCTAAGCCACGCAATCCCCACAGCTGTTCGAAGGTACCAGGTTCATGTCGAGAGATCGCTGGAAATCCCGCGTCCTTTATCTTCCTAACTTCTTCATCTAGGCCTTTGTAGCGGTATTCGGCGCCCACATCAGGAAATGGATATTCCTCTACGTCCTTCGCTGAAACGAAATCGCGCATAGGTGTGTTTGGTGCAATTGCGCCCCCATGCCACCTTTCTCCCCATTCCGTTAAATCCTTCCCTGGAAAACCAGGAGCGGGTTTGGCTGAAGGATACCTTGAGAAATCAGCTTTTTTCCTTGTGGGTTTATATCCAACAAAACGGCGTATATCGTATCGAAAGTACTCTTCGAGATCTTCCCTTCCCAGTTTCCCCCTGAGCTTCTCTTCCAGGAGAGGTGACAAAAATGCATGTCTTGGAACCCTATCAGGCTCTTTCCTCCTTAATGCCATCAGCACCCGTTCACGCGAGTTCATATTCTCTATTACGAAGCTTGTTCACTCGATGCGCTAATAAGATTGTTCGCCAACCTTTTGGCTGGCATGCTCCTGTAGAATGCAGGGGTAGTGGGTGGCCCTCCAGCTAATAAACGCCATTTATATCAACCCATCGCGTAGATTATGTAGGCTCATGTAGATCTTCCGCTCGCCATGAGAAGGATTAAACCAAAGAAGGTTTCGAGTGGGTCTTCAGCCACAGAAAAGTGCAGGGATGTGCCATCGGGATAAGCTCTAGTCATGAGATGAAGGAAGACTATGAGATATTGAATTACCTATTTGGTAGGTTGGATTATAGAAAATTATAGCGGCCATATTTTCTAGCGGCCTCGACCATTGCGAAAATGTTGTCCAGTTTGACGTTCTGGTGGAGCGAATGGCTTGATCCAAGTATGTGCCCCCCTCCATAGGATGCTTCCCTTATACAGCGGACCACTTCGTTCCTTACATCGATAGCCGTGCCTTCCTGCAACGTTTTTGAGCAGCTTATGTTCCCCCAGAGGCATATCCTTTCCCCAAAGTCTTGCTTGACTTTCCCTATGTC
>CAZWAU010000076.1:0-2956 GCA_964631995.1 uncultured Nitrososphaerota archaeon | reverse complement strand
ATCATCATAGCCCTTATGTCGGCGAAGTCCAGGTTGATCAGGCTTGGCCTGCTTATCGTGTCCGTGATGCCACTTATCATGTTGGCCAAAGTTGTGTCTGCAACCTTGAAGGCCTCGTCGAAAGCAAGGTTTGGTACGAGCCCCATGAGGCGGTCGTTCTCGATGATGACAACGGTGTTGCTGCTTCTCCTCATCTTGTTGAGTCCATCCAGCGCGATGCTGAGCCTTCCCCTCTCGTGCCTGAACGGCATTGTGACAACGCCTACTACGAGGGCGCCCTTCTTCTGCGCCAGATCAGCTATGACAGGTGCTGCGGCTGTGCCCGTTCCTCCTCCCATGCCTGCGCTCACGAAGCAAATGTCGCAACCTTCAAGAAGAGGTTCGATGAGGCCGATACTTTCTTCTATTGCAGCCTTTCCTATGGCAGGATTGCCTCCGGCACCAAGTCCGCGCGTAGTCTTCTCACCTATCAGAATGCTCCTGTGGCTCCTGACCGTGTCGAGGTGTGCCCTGTCTGTGTTCACGGCAACGCACTCCACTCCCATGCAGCCTGTGTCCATCATCCTATCTACTGTGTTGCAGCCGCATCCTCCGGCGCCGATAAGCAGAATCTTAGCATAGCCAGGAGGTCTGAGCCCCTGAAGCTGGCCGTCGTGCCAAGTGTAGCGAAGTACATTGTCCAGAGGGCCGCTGGGTGAGCGGTAGGAATTGAGGTTCAAACCATAGCACCTCCCATTAGTGCTTAGATCTCCTCGGTTGGCAGCTGAGAGGTAAGGGAGCGGAGCGGAGAGTCCTCATCGATTGCAGGAAGGTCACCGAGCAGGTTGTTGAGCCTCTTTCTGGCCTTCAAGTCCCTTGCCAAGAGGTCCCGAACTGCGATGCGCACGGCCTCAGCAACACTTGAATAGAATCCCTCGTTTGCAAGCCTCTCGAGCTCTGCAAGCTGCCACTCGCTGAAATGCACATTATACGCCTTCAAACCCAAGCCAACTCACCTCCTTGCTCCGCTTGTCAGAATCTTTGCACTGAGCACCTCATCTTTGAAATCGACTGGCAGGTACTTGACGTGCGCAACTTCGAAGCTGTTAGTAACGGCAGACTCCTCCATCCTAAGCTTGACCTCACGCTCGATCTCGCTGTCACCCCAGTAGTTGAACTCTGAGTTGTCGCGCTGAATGAGCACAACGACTACGACGGGTTTCTGGCTTGACATTCTAGGGTCCCTCCCCTTTGCTTTCCTTTCCTGCTGCCAGAGCCTCTTTTTCGACAGTTAGAGGTTCAGGACTCTTCGAGGTTCCGACTGCTATTGTGCCTTGAGGTTCGGCTTCTGCTTCAACTTCGGCTTCAGCTTCAACTTGCTGCTTCTTCGCCTTCTTCGGTCCTCTGTGCGTCTTCGCCCTGTCTCCTAAGCCATAGGTGTCCTTCACGCTTCCGCCGTGCGCCAGTATCATGTTCTGGATTGTCTCTTCTCGCCCAAAGTACTCCCTTAGGAGCAGGTCCCTTACGGCTGCCCTTATCACGTCAGCGACGCTGCCGTAGAGTTTGGCGTTTACGAGGTCGTTCATCGCCTTGATGTGCTGTTCGGTGAATCTGATGTTCAGGCTCTTCATGCCAAGGCCTCCTTGATGGCTAAGTTCCAGTGGAAATCAGGTCTCCAATGGAAATCTGATCCAACACCAGAGCAACCACGATTCCCGTACCTTAATACCCCGCCATTGTATTTGACAAGCATGTTGCAGTCATGCTCCAGTACTAGCCAGGTGTTAGTGGAGTCTAACGAAAATAATACTTAGCCATGGAAAATGGGCGATTTTGAAGAGCCCTGGCTATTTAATTCCCGTAAAGGGCCTGTGGTGCGTAGAAATTCCTGTAAAAAATCGGAAGTATTACGCAGACACTATCCACATTTCAGGTCGGCACATTTCAGTGTCTTTCAAACTTTAATCATTTGTATTTGCTCTGTCCACAAACGATTCGACAAAAGTTCAATGAAGATAGACATCTGTAGTAACAATTTTAAAATTCTGTCTTGATGATAATACCTCGAGTTCTCTGCGTATTACCTCCTTTCATATAAACTTGAAGTTATCGATCGATTCCTGCTAGAACCTATCGATCTCAATTCCATTTCTTGGAAGGGAAAGACAAGATTCTAGATGAACTTGAGATCATGTTTTTGCCTATGGTGAAGAAAAACACTGTTGATAGAAGGCATAGGTAGGCGGGGAAAAGGTGGAATCGAATATTATCGTTGGCGACGGTGTTTCTTCCATGCCTTCTTTGCGTCGTTATGCTGCCAAGAGCCCTTTATAATGAAGTCTATCTCTTTTTTACAGTGAGGCCATCGTATGTCAGGTACTTTTAATTCAGCTTTTTTGCCACACTTTGTAAAAGTTTAACGCGAGCTTGTAAGAATTGCATCAAGAAATTAAGAATATATAACTACAATCTATCATCCAGATATACTCGATAAAAACTGCTGAACCATAGGAAGGGATTGAAGGAGATCGACTCTTTCTTCGACAAAGTCAAAAAAAGTAACATCATCCCATTTCCCCATTACTCTCGACTAAATTCACGAATTTACTCTTACACCAAGATATTTCCTTACATGCGGCTTTCTTAGATACCAGTAGTATATGATAAACGCAAGTATGCTAGCTCCAAAGCTAGACCAGTACATGTAAATGGATTTTGCAAAACCGTATTCAATGGGAGCGGACATGTATAATAAAGCTGCTGAAATAGAGATAAAGGGGTTTATCGATAATAAAAATAAAGCCGTTTTATATGACCATGATTTACCGGTCCACCATCCGTAGATTGTGAACATCTGGATTATACCAAAAGTAAAAATTAGAATGCCAATAAATAATTCCGCAGGTATACCAAACCTAAACCATTGCGGAAGTGAGGATTAGACAACATTGGCAATGCGCCAAGATCGATACGTATC